>JBEEPK010000009.1:0-58782 GCA_041191145.1 Bacteroidota bacterium | reverse complement strand
AAAAAGGTTGGAACTGCAAATAATAATCTTCTTATGAAATATTGAAGCATGTAATATCCTGATCGTAAATGCTATTCACTATTACTTATCTTTTGAGATTCTTCCAATAAGAGACTTCTCTAATTGCGGAATTACCTGTCAATTGTTTGTTATTTTTCTTGGCATCTTCCAAAGCTTTTGCCTTTTCTGCATCATACCACCAACCGGTCATGATAGCAAGATCATGCATCCCGAGTGATGATGTTTTTGCAAGTACCCATTCAGGAACACCGAATTTATCCCAATAAGCAATACGAATACCACGAGGTGTCCAAGCCAAAAGACAATGATAAGTCACTGCTTCAATGCTATCAATCTGACGAATGATTCCAATCTTGTTTTTTGGATCACATTGTACATCATATTGTTTCAATAACTCATCCGCAAAAGGATTTTTGAAACCGGTGATATTATTATTGTCATTCTTATCTGCAAGTTCAGATGCTATGCTTGTCTTTGGATATGGATCATCCAATCCACCATAATTTGCCCAAGAGATATTGAAATTTCTTTCTGCAATGTTTTTTGTGATGGCATTTCCATCTTGGAATTTGATTTGTAAATCTATACCAGCCTGACGCAATGTTTGTTGATATGGTGTGAGGAATTTTTCAAGTGGTTTAGGAATACCTAATTCCAAACGGAAAGGCTTACCATTCTTCACCAAAATACCATCTTTATTCTTTGAGGTATAGCCAGCTTCTGCCAATAATGAAGAGGCTTTTGCAGGATCATATCCAATTTTGGGATTTCCGGTATTTTCATATTTGGTATTTGCATAGAAAGAATGAATTCTTTCATATTCATCAAAGAGCAATTTTGAAATAATTGATTCTCTATCAAATAAATGATAGAATGCAAGGCGAACACGAATATCATCGAATGGTGGTTTACGCATATTGAGGAAGAGGCCAGATGTTCCTACAGGTCCATCTGTAAATACCCGATCTCTTTTCACCCAATGATTTTTGATTGCTGAGTATGTTGTATCTCCCAACCATTTATCTGTTGTATTTCCTGTAAACCAGAACTTATCAACTTCACCCTTTTTGAACTTTTCATATTCAAGTGTGGGATTGTCTTTGATAACTTCGAATGTGATTTGATCGAAATTACCTGAATACTTACTTGTTGGATACTCTTTTGCCCAATAATCATCACGTCTTGTGATTGTATAACTTTGTTGTTTCACCACATCATCTGCGAGTACAATATACTCACCTGATCCAACTGGCTGAGTGAATTGAAACTTATCTAAAAATTCCTTACCACTCAATGCACCAATTTCCTTGGAGGAAAGTACAAGCAAACTATTTGCGAATGTTTTGAATGCTCTACAATCAAATTCTTTTGCTTTTACTTGAACAATGTATTTTGATACTGCGACCGGTGTTTCATATTTACTAAATATTTGTTGCATGGATGGTGACAAAATAGTTTCATCCATGATAAGCTTAAATGTGGCAACGATATCATCAGAAGTTACTGGAGCTCCTGAAGAAAAACGGGCATTTGGATCAATTCTGAATGTAAATGTCAAATTATCTTCAGATATTTTCCAATGTGTTGCCAATGAAGGTACTGGTTGATCATCAAAACCAAGATTACACAAAGTTTCATATGTCAAAGATGACATCTGTAGATTCTCGGAGAAATTCGCACCTTGTCCGTAAAAGAAAGGACGGAAACTCAATGGAAATCTAGAAATGGTAAATCTGATTTGTCCACCTACTACAGCTCTTGGATCACCGGAGTGTTTGATGTCAAATTCATTGAATTCGTATGTCGTAAATCCAAGTGTATTTGCAACTTTTTCAAAGCCGGAACCACCCAAACTATCTGGAACAGATGGATCCGCTCCCGGTGGAGTATCAATTTTCTTCCAAAGTGAAGTCTTATAACTTGGACCCGACTTATCGCCTTGTTCGGCATTCTTTTTATCGCCGCAACCAGATACGAACAGCACTGCAAGAAAAAACGCAGTAAACATTAATCCGGAACGATTGAACATAATGGTATACTCCATAAAAATAGAGAATGTGTAATGAATCATACTTGTAATACGCCAGACTTCCATACTGGAATCTCAGCATTATGAGATGCACATGTCAAGGCCATTGATACTTTTTCTCTTGTCTCATGGGGCAGGATGATTTCATCAACCCATAAGTGAGAAGCCGCATAATATGGTGTGGTTTGTGCATCATATCTTGATTGTATCTGTTGTAGCATTGTCTGCTTTTCTTCTTCGGTAAGTTGTTTCCCTTGCTTCTCCAAAGAAGCGACCTTTATGGTCAATAATGTTTTTGAAGCTTGGGCTCCACCCATGACTGCAATTTGTGCTGTTGGATAAGCAAATATGAATCGTGGATCATATGCTTTCCCACACATGGCATAATTCCCTGCTCCATAACTATTGCCAATGATGAAAGTGATCTTTGGTACAATAGAATTCGAAACGGCATTTACAAGTTTAGCACCATCCTTTATGATCCCTCCTTGCTCTGCCCTGCTGCCTACCATGAATCCTGTTACATCTTGAAAGAATATTAATGGAATCAATCTTTGATTACAATTCATGATGAAACGCGCTGCTTTATCGGCACTGTCTGAATAAATTACTCCACCAACTTGCATCTCGCCTTTTCCGGATTTGGAAATTGCTCTATTGTTGATGACAATCCCGACAGACCAACCATCAATTCTTCCATAACCACAAATGATGGTTTTACCATAGTCCTGCTTATATTCTTCAAATGAAGAATCATCCAATATTCTTGCTAGAAATTCATGGGTTGAATATGGCTTGGTTCTATCAGCAGGTAAGATTGAATAGATTTCTTCAGAATCATACTTTGGGGGCTTACTTTCGATTCTATCGAAAATATGTTTTTTTCCTTTCAAAGGGGATATTGAGAACATGAGTTCACGAATCAGATCAAGTGCTTCTTCATCAGTTTTCACTCGATAATCTGTATTACCACTAATTGCAGAGTGCATTGAGGCACCACCCAAGGCTTCGATCTCAATCTTTTCACCTATAGCGGCTTCAACCAATGCAGGACCTGCAAGAAATAAACTACCGGAACCTTCAACAATTATTGCTTCGTCACACATGATAGGAAGATATGCACCACCTGCAACACATGGGCCCATAATTGCCGCGATTTGCGGAATTCCTTTGGCGCTCAGAATCGCATTATTTCTGAATTGTCTGCCGAAATGCTCCTTATCGGGAAATATTTGATCTTGCATAGGAAGGAAAACACCAGCACTATCAACGAGATATACGATTGGAAGATGATTTTCAATGGCGATTTCCTGAGCGCGCATATTTTTCTTTGCGGTCATAGGAAACCATGCGCCTGCTTTTACGGTCGCATCATTTGCAACAATCATGCACTCTCGACCGTGAATGCTACCAATTCCTGTAATAACACCTGCAGATGGACATCCCCCTTGTTCTTCATACATGTCTTGTGCAGCAAAAGTGCCAATCTCATGAAATATTGATGAATCATCAATCAGGTATTCTATTCTTTCTCTGGCTGTAAGTTTATTCTTTGACTTATGTTTCTGAAGTGCCTTGAGTCCACCCCCTTGATGGACTTTCTCGATCTTTTCATGCAATTCATTCAGTTTTGACTGATGAAAAGCTTGATTTGCATCGGACTGAGCAGAATGAATGAGTTGAGTACCGATCTGCTTTGACATGGATGTCTGTTGAAAATGAAGAAATGGCGTAATTATGCGTATTTGAAGTGTACAAAATACAGAAATGACACTATATCTTCAATAAAAAAGGCTCCGTTTTCTCTATGTGGAAAACAGAGCCCTTAATTATGTGAACAGTTTACTGAATAATGATAGATAAACTGATAGCATTTCTATTCTTCGGTTGTAATTGAAGCCAGTATTTTCCACTTGGTAATTCGGGTAATGCTATCTGAAAAGTATAGTCATCTACTTTGAATATTCTCTTAGAATAGAGTTTGTTTCCTTTCAAATCAACGATTGCACAATCCATTTCGATATCGGAAATGGTATGAGGCACTTGAATCAAAACCTCATTAGATGCTGGATTTGGGTAAACAATAAATTGATCAGAATCACTAGATTCACTTATTGATGAAACTGTCAAGATGTCAGATCTTGTAAAGCAACCTTGTTCTGAAATTGCTTTTACTGAATAATCTCTTGTACTTGTAAATCTTGGCAACACGAAATACTGTGAAGTGGCACCTTGAACATCAGTCTCTTTTAGGACCCATTGATAAGCATATGCTGGACTTGCATACAAAGTATCATTACTCATGGTAATTGTTGGTTTTTCAGGGTTTGTTCCAGTTAGAACTGAAACTGTATCATAATCTGTGCAACCCAATTTATTGGTTGCTGAGATAATATAAGTACCTGGTTTGGTAACAGACAATGTTCTTGTTGTATCGCCAGTCGACCAATTATATTTATCAAAATTTGCTCCTGCATCCAAAGTGATTGGATTATCATTACAAATAGTAAAGATGGTTTTATTTGAAACAATATTAGGAATTCGTCTTTGATTTACTGTTACTGCAATTGGACCAAATCCGGATGGGCACCCATTTTGATCATAGACTGTAACGCTATAATTTCCTGTGCTATTCACAGTAATTGATTTAGTTGTCATACCATTACTCCAAACATATGAAGCAAAACCATCTTGTGCTGTTAAAGTAACACTATCACCTTCACAAAATGTGAGTGGTCCTTTGATATCAACTGAGCAACTCAATTCAGGACAATTAACCATATCTGCTTCCCAGACTCCCCTACCATATGTGGAAATTCGAAGTTTTTGATTTGTCTTTAATATATCAATGTCACTGACTACAACATTCGGTAATCCATCATTATATGGAATCCAAACCTTCGTACCTTTGTCTCTATAATATACCCCAAGATCTGTTCCGGCATAGAGTCTATCAGGAGAATTTGGTTGATACTTCAAACAATTCACTGGTATTGCAGGCATTCCTCCTGATATATCCAACCAAGTTGATGCATTTGTTCCGGCATCATTTGTTTGAAACACTTTGCGTGTACCATATCCTGATATTGAGATCCAAAAAATACTATCCTTTTCTGGATGAAATTCAAAGGAAGTAATACCTGATGGTCCGACTCCGTTTGGAAAAGTAATCCCTCTCCATGTTTTCCCTTCATCATAGGTGATAAAAGAGGCATTATAATTTGATGCAATCAATGTTCCGGGTCTTGATGGAGAATGAGCAAGCATCATGATGCGGGATTGTCGATTGGGAAAATTGGAAGTCTTAGCCCAAAACCCAAGAGAATCTGTCCGCCAAAGATCTCTATAACCTGCATAAGCAATGGAAGATGAACCTGCTTTGGTATTTGGTGCGAATTCAATTGGAGTAACCCACTCACCCTCTTCTGAGGTAATAGCTTCATTAATGCTAGAACTAAAGGATGAACCACCATTTGTGGAGCGACCAAAATTTCCATTCTGAGATGAAACAAACATGTATTTGTCGTTCACGGGATCAATCGCATTCGCCATACCATCTCCGCCCCATACTTGTTCCCATGAATCAGGTCCCGATTTCATACTTGTACCATTATCCTGAGCACCTCCAAGAACATACTCGGGTCTTTGTTGAGAGATACTCATTTTATAAAATTGCGTTATCTCCAAACCATCGCTTAAATCAGACCAAGCTACTCCACGATTCGTACTTTGAAATACTCCGCCATCAGTTCCTGCCACAACGATGGAACCATTGATAAACTTTAAATCATGGATATCTGCATGAACATAGGGTTTTCCTTGATTTGGCACCCAATATGCATTGATTGACCAATTATTGCCACCATTCGTTGATCTCCATATATTGATACCACCAACAAATATTAGATCAGGATTATCAGGTGAAACTGCAATACAGAGATCATACCAACCTTGTTGATTTTCTGTATCAGTGCCTTGCATATTTCTACCAATGATATTTGGACTCATTGCTCCAACTTCCCAATTTTCACCACCATCATAAGAACGGTAGAATCCACCAAAATCCCATGATCCTCTTCTTGCAGTAACTGCATAAATTGCTTCTGGATCTGCAGGAGTGACTGCAATGGCAATTCTGCCAATTGTGGAAGGAATATTTGATTTCAATTCAGCCCATTTATCGCCGGCATCTTTTGAAATATATACTTTGGAACCACTGGTAGCATAAAGAACTGAAGGATTATCGGGTTTGATTTCCATATCCTTTACATCACCGGTAAAGCGAGTCGTAAATGTTATCCCACCATCTGTTGAACGATGAATGCCATTATTCCCACCAACAATAATGATCGAAGGATTGGTAGAATGAACGATTACTCTTGACAGTGCTCTTGTGTCTTTTTGCTGATAGTTTAGTCCTGTTTGTGTCCAAGACATTCCACCATCAATGCTTTTGATCAATCCAACACTAAATGGAGCAGCTCCAAAATATGTATCAGCACCAAATGCATCGCCTGTAGCTAGATACACAATATTAGGATTCGTTGGATCTGTTGTAATATCAGTGACTCCTAGAGTTCCCAACTTATCTGTTGTTGTGATCCATGTTTTTCCACCATTTGTGGATTTCCAAGCTCCCCCACCAGCGGCGGCTGCCCACATGATTTGATTTTGTCCGGGGGGAATATACACACCATTGACTCTACCTGCACCACCGCCTCTTGGAATATTTGTAGGACCAAGATTTTTCCAATTGGGTTTCAATTGCAGTGTTTTTTCAGACTTAGAATGAGTGCTTCTTCTCAACTCTTTTTGATACATATCCTGGAGAATCATTGGCTGTGGAAATTCACCATCAGGCAATACTCTTTGTTTCCAAAACCATTCCCATCTACGGAATTGATACAACATCCCTTCTTTGTAAGAATCATTCTCCAAAGTGGAATTGAACACTTTCTTTTCATTTCCATATTGCTTGTAGAATTCTTTCTGAATATCAAAAAAGTTGGGTGTAGCATTTCCTTCAAATAGAAATGCAGGATCTTTCTCGGCATAAACCGAAAGGTTACATACCAAGAAAAATACTATAATAAGAAATGGCATATAATTAAAATTATTGTTTTACAAATTTCATGTTCAAAGTACGCATGCTTTGGTCTATCCGAATCGTATAGGAACCGGAAGGAAGATCTGCAATTCTGATTTTTTCTGAGATCATTCCGGGGTGACAATCTATTTTCATTGAATATACCGGCTTTCCTTCCAGATCAATGATGGTAATAATTGCTGAATGAGATAATGATGGGAATTCAAAATACAGCATATTCTGAACAGGATTTGGATATACTTTGAAGCCTTCCATTATATCATCATCAGCAGACAACGGAGAATACAAAAATTCATCCGATAATCTACTGCAATTATTGTCCAATGTAACTCTGACAGTTATCTTCTTTCCATAACTATTTTCACCGGGAGTATATGTTCTTTGCTTGGCATTTAACTTGGCAGATCCGTCTTCAAACCATTGATATGCTTGACCAATAACAGAACTTTGCAATGTATTTTCCTGACGAGAAATAATTGGTTTTTCAGGAGCTTGATTCTTGACCAAATCCAATACAGATGATGTTGCAACACATCCATTGGATGAAGATACAGTAACAGTATATTTTCCTCCATCTTTGACAACTATTCTTCTTGTTGTATCACCTGTAGACCAAAGATATGTCTGATTTACTCCCGCATCCAATGTGATGCTATCACCATCGCAAAGAAGAGTTTTGGAAGGTGTGATTCTTGCTATTGGTGCTGGGTTGACTGTAACTACGATTTGATTTGTAGTGCCGGTACATCCTTCAGTATCTGTGACAGTTGCAGTATATGTCCCCGATTGCTTCACAAATATTGATTTTGTTGTTTGTCCATTAGACCAGCGATAGGAAGAATATGATTCATTTACTTTTAACTCTACGCTATCACCAGCACAGAATGTTAGATCACCTATTGAAGTAGCTGTGGCTGAAATACCTGAACATCCTACCAAGTTGCCTTTCCACAAACCTCTACCATATGTTCCGGCCATAAGTGTTTTTGCAGGATAATTAATTTGCAAATCACGTACAATTGTATTTGGCAGACCTTCGCTATAATCAATCCAACCATTTGTTGTTGTATCTCTATAATAGACACCTATATCTGTACCGACATATAATCTTTCCGGAGACCCTTTTTCATGAATAATAATATTGGTTGGGATTTTGGGAAGATTTCCTGAAATATCTGTCCAGGTTGTTCCCGAGTTGATGGTTTTGAATACTCGTGTGTTTCCAAACCCACCAATAGTTAACCAAGCAATCTTCTCATCATCATGACTAAACTCGAATGATGTAATGGATCCTATATTAATTCCTGGCAATGACTTTGCATTCCATGTTTCTCCGGCATCTGTAGATTCATATGCTACTTGATCATTCATGGCTAGCACTATATTCGGATTTGCAGGTGATACTACAATCAGCTTTACAGTAGAAGCAGTATTAGTAAATGATGATACTTTTTCCCAAGAACCAGGTGCGCCTCCATTTGTTGACTTCCATATATTTCTAAATCCTGCATACATTACTGTGGGATTCTTTGGATTAAAAGCATATGGAGTTACCCAACGACCATTTTCCTTTGTAACATCAGGATTAAGCATTCCGGCAAAGTCTTTACCGGAATTGGTTGAACGATTTAAATATCCGTTTTGGATTGCACCGTATATGATTGCAGAATTAGTGGGATTTATCAAACATTTCATTCCATCACCACCAAGAATTTGCGACCAAGTATTAGATGCAAATCTAGTAGTTCCATTGTCTTGTGCACCACCCAAATAGGAAGGATTTAATGCCTGTGCAGTTGCTACATGATAGTACTGAGTAATAGCAAGTCCATCGCTATTATCAGTCCAAGACAAACCATTATTAGATGAAGAAAAAACACCTCCATCAGTCCCTGCTATAATTGTTTTGTCTGAATTAGGAAAATAATCTAGATCATGAACATCTGCGTGAACATATGGCTTACCATTTGCGCCATACCAGTGCGCACTAATTTCCCAAGTGGTCCCTCCATCAGTTGATCTCCATACATTGACCCCACCGATGATTACATGGTTTGGCTGTTTATATGAACAAGCAATAGTTAAATCATACCATCCTTGGCCACCTGTACCGGATCCATCAACAGAATGAGAAAGAATATTTGGAGTATTAGATCTTCTTACCCATGTTTTGCCACCATCAACTGATCTATATAGTCCACCAAATCCAGACCCTTTGGAATTATCCGAACATAATGCGTACATGTATTCTTGATTCGCAGGACTTATTGCCAATGATATTCTACCTATAGTAGTTGGGATGGTGGTTGTAATTTTTGCCCATGTATTTCCACCATCGGTACTTCTATGAATTTCACTACCTGTACATCCAATCATGATGAGTGGATTATCGGTACGCATTTCAAGATCTCTGAAATTGATATTCGACTTTTTAGACCATGTCACACCTGCATCTGTGGTAACTTGCAAACCTTGACTCGTAGCAGCATACAATTTCCCAGCAGCTTTGGGATCAGCCAAAAGGCGATAAATCTGTTGAGTTTGTGATGTAACCAAAGTAAGTCCAGTTGGATTCCATGTAGTACCTCCATCTGTAGATTTCACCACACCAATTGTATATGTAGAGCCTGCATCATCATCACCTGTTGCGAGATAGACGATATTCGGATTATTCCAAGGCATTGCAATATCTGAAACGCCCATTGAAAAGAGGTCATCACATGTAGTCTTCCATGTTTGTCCATAATCCGTGCTTTTCCATGCTCCACCGGCAGCACTTCCCGCCCAAATGAGATTTGGAAGATTAGGATGCATTTGAATGCAATTGATCCGTCCATTTCCGCCGCCGTTTGGAATTTCTACCGGACCAATTATTGTCCATTCCGGCTTTCCGGATAATTTCTGTTCATATTTATTCTTTGCTTTTTGAGCATTTTTCTCAAAAATCGCATTAGACATTATATTGGAAGGTGGGAAAGTACCATCAGGCATCAATCGTGTTGACCAGAAATCTTCCCATCTCTTGAAATGAGTATAATTCTTGTCTGTATGCTCTCTTCTGAGATATCCTGATTTTTCATCTGAATAACTCTGTTCTGAATACTTAGGAAATTGTTTGTAAAAGTGATCTCTCATCACTGAGAATTTAGGATCACTTATACCGATAATTCTCTCTATTTGAGAATAGAGTGCAAAACTCTGAAACATAAATATCAGAGTAGTCAAGAAGAATGTATGCATTCTTTTCATAGTAAAATCAAATCAAAGTGAATATGTAGGGTGTTTAAATTCGTACGGGTAAAATGACAACGGGAATACTTTCCAAATACAATCTTCTCTGCACTGCAAATACAGTGTAATTATGTAACCATTTTGAGAAAATTGATTCTTCAGGAAATACAACTTGTCCTCCAAACACAACAGTGTGTGGATATCGTTCAACGATCTGTTTTGACAAATCTGCAACAACAGAAACAACATCTGTACCGATATCAGTATATGATTCAGCATAATATCCATTATTACGCATGAAGTTCACATACTTATCTGCTTCTGTTGATATATACTTTTCGAGATTGTCAACCTCTTCAGAGCCTTTGAAGTTTCCTGCATCCAAAATACCAACCTGTACGAAGACAAAGTTCTTAAATGTTCCTTCAAAGGTTCTCATTACAGTAAAAAGTGTATGGAGTCCCAAACCGGAGAAACCTGATACCAGAAAAACAGCAGTTTTTGCTTTTGTGTCACATTCGGGATATGAATCAGCTTTTGCAGGTTCCAGCATCTTATCATCAATTGCCGTCAAAACAAGTTCATCCAATTTCTTCAATTGTTGTGAAGTTTGATTGTAATGCCTTTTGAAAGAAAGTACCAGTAATACCAAACTTCCTGTCAACAATAAGGTTGCCCAACCACCTTCCGAAAATTTAATGATAACAACCGCAACCAAAATGAAGGATGAAAGTACTAGTCCTAGACCGTTTATAAAGATTTTGGATTTCCACTTGGCAAATGTTTTTCGTACCTGTATCCAATGCTTCACCATTCCCAATTGAGATAGGGTAAAAGTTATAAATACATTGATAGAGTATAATACAATCAATAGATGAATAGAGCCACCGGTAGCAAGAACAGTTAATCCGGCTGCAATTCCAACAAGAAGAACTCCATTTTGAGAAACAAATCTATCACTTAGCATTGCAAATCTGGTTGGGAACCACCTATCTAGTGCCATGTTTGAAAGAATTTGTGGACCTCCTAAGAATCCTGCTTGTGCCGCTACAAACAATAGTACTGCTTCGCTGATTAATACAATCAACAAAGTGACAGTTGATATTTCTGATCCCCAATCCATTGTTAGTTTTTCAAACAATATAGCATTGAGTGTTTTCCCCGGTTGATCCTGCACATGCATCAATGCATAGGAAAGCATCAAACCAACTGCAACAAATGCAAGGGAAAATGCCATATATTTCATAGTCTTTTTTGCAGTTTCAACTCGTGGTTCTCGTAGAATAGGCATTGCATTACTCACTGCTTCAATACCTGTATAAGTTCCTGCTCCCATGCTATATGCTCGAAGAATGAGCATGATGGCACCCATATATCCCAACTCACTGGTTGCTCCATTCCATTGATCCATGGTGGCCTGAGCAACAGCAGGGAATTCAAAGGAATGAGATCCAATTATATAGAGAATGGCAGCAACATGGGTGATAACAAAAATCATGAAGATTGGCAATAGAACCGTTACAGATTCCTTTACTCCTCGTAGATTCAGTATTATCATTACAAGTAAAGCAAGCATTGTAAGTGGTATTTTTAGATAATGCGTATCAGTAGGAAAGAAACTGAATACGGCTTCGATGCCACTCACAATTGAGATTGATATTGTAAGGATATAGTCAATCACCAAACTTGAACCTGCAACCATTCCAACTGTTGGCGAAAGCAATTTACTTGCCACCAGATAACCTCCCCCACCTGAAGGAAAAAGTTCGATAATTTGAGAATAACTAGCGCTTATCACAAAGATGGTAATCGCAGTTCCCAATGCTATGAATATCGATAGGAATGGATATTTACCCAAGGCATTGAATGCTTCTTCTGGTCCATAACAAGATGATGATAATCCATCAGCACCCAATCCAACCCATGCGAAAAAAGCAATCAATGTAAGATTATGGAAAACAGATCTATCAGTAACTGTTTTCCTTTCACCAATTAACGTTCTTTTTAGCGAATCAAATAATTTAGACATGAGATTATGATTGTTTTGTGGAATAAGAAGACTCACCCAAATAAGATATAGCTTCGGTTTTCTTCAATAGTTTAAATCGCTCAATAGAATATTTTCTAATATGTTGCATAGCGGCTTCCATTGAATCTGTAAAGAGCAGTAGATCCAAATCCTCGGGGTCAATTGTTTTTTCATTAGCCATATGCTCTACTAAATGCATCAATGGCTCATAATATTTTGTACCCATGACGACAATTGGAAAATCTTTGATTTTTTTCGTTTGTATGAGAGTCAAGGCTTCAAAAAGTTCATCCATTGTTCCGAAACCACCCGGTAAAACGATAAAGCCGTATGAATACTTGAAGAGAAGGAATTTTCTCACAAAGAAGTAATTGAACTTGGCTGTAGCATGAAGAAATGGATTAGGTTTTTGCTCATGTGGCAATACGATTTCAGCACCAACTGAAATACCCCCTGCATTAAATCCTCCCCTATTTGCACCTTCCATTATTCCGGGTCCACCACCCGTCATCACTGCGAATCCAATATTTGTCAATTCCTTTCCAACTTCCTCAGCCAATTGAAAATACTCATGGTCGGAAGCATATCTTGCACTACCAAATACTGTTATACAAGGTCCAACAAAGTGCAATCTCCTAAAAGCAGAAATGAATTCCTTCATTACTTTTAGTGTAAAGATGAATTCTCTCCATCTTGACTTAGGTCCTTCAAGATAATAGAATTCCTCGCCTGTCTCAGAAATGATGATTCTTGAATTTTTATCTATATCTTTAATCATTGGCTTTCTCAATTATTCACAATGTGTAAATTACGAAGAATACTCAAAACAAATGACCTAAAATCATTGTTTACAGTACTATCTAATTTGTGCTTGTTTACGAAGAATTTTACAATTATTCACCATATTTATTTTATCATGGAAAAATTTCATAATTACATCAATGGCATGTATATGCCAACTAGTCATCAGCTAACATTTGAGAATATCAATCCGGCAGATCGAGATGATATCATAGGTACTTTTCCACTTTCTTCCGTAGAAGATGTCAATCTTGCCGTTTCAGTTGCTAAACAGGCATATGTATCATGGTCTAAAATGCCTGCTCCGAAAAGAGGAGATATTTTACGGAAGGCAGGTGATATTTTCACAAGAAGAAAAGATGAACTAGCACGGATTATGACCCGAGAAATGGGTAAACCAGTATTTGAAACATTAGGTGACATTCAAGAAGCAATTGATACCGCCTATTATGCTGCAACTGAAACTAGAAGATTATTTGGTTATACCGCACCAAGTGAGATGGAAAACAAGATGAATTTGTCATTTCGAACTCCAATTGGTGTCTGTGGCATCATTACGGCATGGAATTTCCCGATTGCTGTCCCATCATGGAAAATTTTGCCGGCTTTGGCATGTGGCAATACTATTGTATTCAAACCATCGGAAGATTCTCCTCATTCAGCGCAAATATTTGCCGAAATTTTAGAAGAAGCAGGTATTCCGAAGGGTGTTTTTAATGTGATTCATGGTGATGGTCTAGCCGGTTCGGCACTAGTGGAGCATCCTGATGTCAAACTCATCGGATTTACAGGCTCGACATTTACAGGTAAAAAGATAGCGGAGAGATGTGGAGCCATGAACAAAAAATGCTCTTTGGAAATGGGTGGAAAAAATGCCCAGATAGTAATGCCTGATGCAAATCTTGATTTAGCTCTTGATGGTGTTTTATGGGGTGCTTTTGGTACTACAGGTCAAAGATGTACTGCTACTTCCCGCTTAATACTTCATGCTGATATTTATGATCAATTCATCAATGATCTCATAACCAAAGCTACCCATATCAAACTTGGGAATGGACTCAATGAATCTACTCAAATGGGACCGGTAATAAACACCAAACAGCTTGAAAAGATTAAAGGTTATGTTAAAATCGCACGAGAAGAAGGAGCAATCTGTGTATTGGGAGGTGATGAAGAAATTTCAGGCGAATGTGCAAAGGGAAATTTTTACAAACCGACCATTTTCATTGATGTCACTGAAGACATGACCATCTTTAAAGAAGAGATTTTTGGTCCTGTCTTATCAGTAAGTAAAGCAAGATCATTGGAACATGCCATTGAATTGGCTAATAATTGCGATTATGGCCTATCTTCCTCTCTCTTCACTGGCAATGTAGATGCGGCTTTTAGGGCTATAAGAGATATTGAAGCAGGCATAACATATATAAATGCACCAACAATTGGGGCAGAAGCACATATGCCTTTTGGTGGAATTAAAGGAACAGGTAATGGTCACCGTGAAGGTGGTTGGACCGCATTTGAGATCTTTACTGAATGGAAGACAGTCTATGTTGACTATTCGGGTAGTTTACAAAGAGCTCAAATAGATAATTACTGAGTATTGTAAGGTATTGGGATTGTATTTGTCTAGTATTCATAAGCACTTGCGGATTTCAGCATGGAAAAGAAGCAAAAACACATATCACTGAAACCTAAGGCGGTAACCATTGAACAACCTCGAGTACAAAATGTTGAGGAAGCACAATGTTTTGCCAAATTTTTATCCGGTGATGATAATGCCGCGATGTATTTTTTTCGAGCTTATAATCGTAAACTCTTTCTGTATTGTGCAAAATTGGTAAACAATATGCATGCCGCAGAAGACATCACCCAAGAAGTTTGGGAGAGAATCATCAAGCTTCGTTGTCAAACTCAACCTGAAATCGCAAATCCAGGTGGTTTCATGTTTACAATTGCTCGAAATCTTTGTCTGAATCATATAAAATTGAAGAAGCATACTATTCCACTTGATGCAATTTCTGAAATGGATATTCCTCATGAATATCAACCAGGGAGCACAGAGATGGAAGAACTTGTGAATTCATCTTTAGACACATTGAAATTTGAAGACAAAGAATTACTAGTACTCAACATGTACTGTGGTTATCGTTTCGATGAAATTGCAAACATGATGGGAATGTCTCCAAATGCTATATGGACTCGTGCCTCAAGAGCAAGGGCTCAACTGCGAGATCGAGTCAAATCTATGATAAAAAGAGACAATCATTCTTGATCACCACCACTATATCAGCATAATTATATGAATTCACATGATACCATCGACAGATTCCTGGATGGATCTCTTAGCACTGATGAAATGACTTCTTTCCTTAAAAAAGTCGAAACAGACACAGAGCTTCAAGCACTGCTTGAATCTGATCGAATCATCAATACTGCCATCGGTAAAGAAAGATCTGCACTCATGAATCATGATCTATCCGGTGTTGCAGGAGCTTTTGTTGCTGGGCTTGCAGCAACCGGTGCAACAGCTTCTTCCGGATTACTTACTGCTGCATATGCAAAAAAAGCAGGTATGTCTTGGATTACTTTAACAGCTTCAACCATACTATCCGTATCCTTAAGTATAGGTGCTTATTGGTATATCAGTTCGAATGAGAAAAGTTCAAATATTTCAGATAATGCAGGGCAAATCAGTAAAATATTTAATGAAACGCCTGTTTTATTAACAATCGCCGTTCCAGCAACGACTCCAGATAAACCTGAAGAAATCAAATCTGTTCAAAGAAAGAAACAAGTATCTCTAGTTAAGTCAAGTCAATCACAAGAAATACTTTCTTTGACACCTGAAAAACCAGTCAAAATTCGACTTGAACATTCATCATCGAAATACAGACCTAAGATTCAAGAGTAATTCAATCTAAACCGTATCACTGATACGGTTTTTTTTATAGTTCATCTTTTCACCAGATAATATTTTTTACTAATTTAATCCAGTTTTTTTTTAGTAATTGCCAAAATCATATGCCTCTTCGCAAAATCAATAATCTGGTCAAGTATAAATTTGACAGCTTCATGTCAAAAGGGGTTATATCATTAATTGCCGGACTATTCATACTTTCTGCTTTATTTGTTGTTATTATCTCAATTATCGGTGCATTTGTTGGTATTGCAACAACTGATCAACAATTCACAGATTTCGGAAAGTTGATGTGGGATACCGTATTACATTCTTTGGATGGGGGTGTTTTAGCATCTTTAGAAACAAATAGTACAGCTTATATTGTCTTGATGCTCATTGCCACACTCGGTGGAATGGTCTTAATTTCAATTTTGATTGGTGTGTTGAATAGCGGAATAGCAAAACAACTCGATGAATTGCGTAAAGGAAGATCTCTTGTCATTGAACATGAACATACAGTTATTCTAGGATGGTCGCCACAAATATTTTACATCGTCAATGAATTGATTACTGCAAATGAAGGGAAAAAAGGTTCATGTATTTCGATCTTGGCTGAAAAAGACAAAGTAGAGATGGAAGATGAAATCAATATGAAGGTTGTTGATTTCAAGAATACCAAAGTTGTTTGTAGAACAGGTAATCCTATTGATCTAACAGATCTTGAAATCATTAATCCACATACCGCAAAATCCATCATCATTCTCTCACCAGAAGGATTAGAAGATCCAGACTCACTGATGATCAAGATGATTCTTGCCATTACAAATAATCCTCAAAGAAGACCCGAAAGTTATCACATTGTTGCAGAGATAAGAGACCCCAAGAATATTGAGGTAGCAAGACTAGTCGGAAAAAATGAGGTATCATTTATTCTCATGGAAGATGTTCTTTCCAAGATTATTGCGCAAACTTGCAGGCAGTCCGGACTTTCAGTTGTTTTTAATGAATTATTAGATTTCAAAAGAAATAAAATCAACTTTCTTGAAGAACAATCACTTATAGGCAAACAATTTTCAAAAGCTCTCTTTTCTTACAATAGAGGTATACCAATTGGTATCAATTATTCAAATGGTTTGATACAACTGAATCCACCTTCTCATAAACTGATTGAACGAGGGGATAAGATAATTGTCGTGGCAGAAGATGGCTCCAAAATCAATCCAGTCAATAATCCTGAATTGAATATTGATGCTACATGTATCAGACAGTCAGAAGACAGAAAAAGGAATCCTGAAAAGACATTGATTTTGGGATGGAATAGACAAGCTTATACAATTATAACAGAGCTTGATAATTATGTAGTTAAAGACTCTATTGTAACGGTAGTATCTGATTCTCAACATATAGAACATGAGATTGCTTTAACAGGCAAAGAATTAAAGCATCTCAAAATGCATCATATCATTGGCGATACAAGCAATCGAAGAGTTCTTGATTCACTTGACTGCGAGACATATGATCATATTATCATTCTGAGTCATTCAATTACTAAAAACATTCAAGAATCAGATGCGAGAACCATTTTCACTCTCTTGCACTTGCGAGATATCGCGGAAAAAACAGGTCATCCATTTTCTATAGTTTCACAAATGCTAGACATCAGAAATCGTGAGTTGGTCAAAGTAACCAGAGCTGATGATTTTGTTGTTAGTGACAAGTTAAATTCCTTGATGTTATCCCAAGTGTCTGAAGAAAAATCATTGGCATTAGTTTTTGAGGATTTATTTAGATCGGAAGGTTCAGAGGTATATTTAAAGCCTGCTTCTGATTATGTTGAATTACGAAAACCAATTAACTTTTTTACAGTGGTTGAATCTGCAAGAAGAAAAAATGAAATCGCAATTGGTTGTAGATTACTTTCAAAATATGATGAAGATGCTCTTGATCAAGGTGTTATCGTTAATCCAGACAAGACAAAGAATTTTACATTTTTCGAAGAGGACAAAATCATAGTACTTGCAGAAAATGATTGGTAATCACACGAAACAATGATTAAGTACTGCCATTCTTAAGGCTAGTCCATTCTTAACTTGCTCTCGTACCAATACATTTTCATAATTCATGCATTCCATTGTAAATTCCACTCCGTAATTCGCCGGTCCGGGATGCAATACTAATACATTTGAATATTTTTTAACTAAATCTTCATTCATTCCAAAATACCTTTGGTATTCAATCTCAGATGGGATTATTCCTGATACCATTCTCTCTTTTTGAAGGCGTAACATAATCACTGCATCTGCCCATTGCATGCCATGATGCAATGTTGGAAAATAGGTTGCTATTTTCATTCCTTTTGGTAGTAATGTACCTGGTGCACATACTCCGACTGAAGCTCCCAATAGTGATAATATATCCATTTCTGAGCGGGCCACCCTGCTATGTAGAATATCGCCCACTATCAGAATATTCTTCCCTAGCAAATCACCTACATATCTTGATATCGTGAAAGCATCAAGCATAGCTTGCGTTGGATGCTGATGCGATCCATCCCCTGCATTTATTACAGGCAGTTGAGTTTCTGAAGCCACTAAACTTGGAGCAAGAGCATGATTATGTCGAATGATCCAACCATCAATTCCAAATTGTTTCAATGTATGTATTGTATCGACAAAAGATTCACCTTTTGATATACTACTTCCTTGAGACAAGAATTGAATAGTTTTACCACCCAATCGCTGGACAGCAAGATCAAATGAAATTCTTGTACGAGTTGAAGACTCAAAGAATCCAAGAACTATATTCTTGCCTAGCAATACATCATCTTTTTTCTCAATGAGATAATTCGATGCTAAGCTGAAAATATCTGAAACTTCATCTTTTGATAAAGTTGCAATATCAAGTAATGATCTCATTTTATTATCCGTATAAAAAAAAACCGCTTCCCCATAAAGGAAACGGCTTATGACTTACAAAACAGATCATTACTTCTTCATTGCTTTTTTAGCTTTGGGAGAATTTACGATCTCTTTCAATGCTTTTCCGGGTGAAAACTTCGGAACATTGCGTGCAGGAATCTTTAAAGATTCGCCGGTGCGAGGATTCACGCCTTCACGTGCCTTGCGATGACTTGCACCAAAAGTACCAAATCCGAGAAGAGCAACAGTCTCACCTACACCAAGTTGTGCAGTGATGTTTTCAAAGACACTGTTAACTGCTCTTTCAGCAGCAACTTTTGACATGCCGGTATCTTCGGCAACTGCAGCAATGAGTTCTTGTTTATTCATTGAACTACTCCATAAACACATTATGCGATAACGAATTACGATTGCAATTTAGCATATAGATAGTGTAATTCCCAAATACTTTTTCAAATAATTGTTTTTTTTAATCTTTCAATTACCGCATGAATAGTAGATTTGAGCCGATTTGCAATAATGATAGACTAAACATTATGAAGATGGTGAATATTGCTGCCAATAAATCATCAGCTAATACCCATAATGCTCCCTTTCTTTTGTTTATTATATTGATGGGAAATGGTTTCGCAATATCAAAGATTCGAAAAATTACAAGTGATAGGAATACCGATATTGGGGAATGAGAAATAACAGGAATCGAGAGAATCAACCACACTCCAATGACTTCATCAACAACAATAATCGATGCATCGTTACCATACTTGCTTTCAATAAATCTAATAGACGCAAATGAGATTAAGAATGTAATTGTTGATAGTATAAACAGCTGAAAATGAGTTATTGGGAAGAGCAATATCAGTACTGCCGAAAATGAAGCTACTGTGCCTGGAGCCAAAGGGCTATATCCAATACCGAAAAATGTTGCAATCATAGTATGAATGCCGGGCAATAAAGGTTCTTTAGTCAATAGGCGAATCAATTCTTTGTTTTGTATGACATATTCAAATGAAGTAAAAATTGTTAAAATGACTATACACCAAACTATTATTTCAATGAGTACATCCAATGTTAACAAATATTCTCCATTTGCATCAAATGATAATAGGAATAAAATGCCTATTGTAAAGACTAACTGAAATGCTGTTTTGATTTTTGCCGTAATAGATGTCTTAATAGGTTTATGTACTCTATCAGCATACACTCTTAGTAATGTCATAAGAACATCTCTAGCAATTATGATAGCAATCATCCATGCATCTATAATATGAATTGACATGAGAGCAAGTAAGGCTGAGTTGGTTAGTATTTTATCTGCTATCGGATCCAAAAAAGAACCAAATGAGGAAGTGTCACCCCATTTTCGGGCAAGAAAACCGTCTAGATAATCTGTAATTGCACCCACTGAGAAAATAATCAAAGCATAAAATATCAATGTCGCATCACTTGATATAATCATCTGATACACAATAGGTGCAATGAATACTCTGAGTAGACTTAAGAGATTGGGCAGTGAATAATTCATTCGGATATCTGGAATGTGACTTCACAAAAATAGAGTAAATTGTAATCATCCACGAATAAAAGGAAAGAGAATAATGGAAAGAACAGAACTAGCAAAGAAGATTTTTAACACATCGCATTTAACCGGTGAATTTCTCCTTAGATCAGGTCAAACAAGCAATGAATACTTTGACAAATATCTTTTTGAGAGTAAACCTGATATACTGCAAGACATCGCAGAAAAAATGAGTGAACTAATACCTTCTGAATGTGAGGTGTTGGCAGGTCTTGAAATGGGTGGCATTCCTATTGCAACATCAATCAGTTTACATACTAAATTGCCTGCAGCTTTTATTAGAAAGAAGGCAAAAGATTATGGTACTAGAAAAGTGAATGAAGGTGCTGATATTAAAGGAAAAAAATTAGTCATCATTGAAGATGTTATTACTAGTGGTGGCCAAGTAATTCTCAGTGCGGAAGATCTAAGGAATGGAGGTGCTGAAATACTCTGTTGTATATGTGTGATCAACAGACAACAAGGTGGAGTTGAAGCACTAGAAAAAGCCGGTATACCACTCATTTCCCTCTTTACTATGGAAGAGTTAAAAGAATCAGTGTCATCATAACCATTCATCATATGAACTTAGTGAATCAAAAGTTTTATATGGTGCATACTTATTGAGAACATTTATCGTAGCTGACATATCCTTCGGCATCTCTGCTGTAAATTTTACAGACTCCAATGTTAAAGGATGTGTGAACTCCAGAGAAGAAGAATGGAGTGGAGTACGGATCAATAATGGTCTTTCTTCTTGATTTTTCCCTACATTGAACTTCTTCTTGATCGTTGATAACTTGAATTCATTATTGCTTCCATAGTCCGGATCTACAAGCAATGGATATCCAATCGCTGATAAGTGAACGCGTATCTGATGTAGTCTCCCCGTTTTTGGTTTACATTCCAATAGTGATGCCATTCTAAATCTTTGAACAACATGTATTGAAGTGAATGATTCCTTGCCTCTAGCAGAAGGTCTCATCAAACCTTTTTTTCTCGTGTCGGCAATCAATGGTATATCAATTTCTTGATCATCTTTTGAAACAATTCCCCTAACTATTGCCAAGTATGTTTTCTGCACTTGCTGATGTTCAAACTGCATACTTAAATTTCTATGTACTTCAGCATTCTTGGCAAATACCAAAACCCCGCTGGTATCTCTATCCAACCTATGAACCGTAAATATCTCATCATAGAGATCAATCAAAAATGTACGGATATTCGGAAAGTCTTTATCGAATCTATCAGGAATAGTAAGCATGCCAGCAGGTTTCGAGACAATGACGATAGACTCATCTTCAAATAGGATATCTGGTTTCATGACATTAATGTGAATGTGGTTCCCAATCCATTCCTTCGCAAGGAATATGTTCCTCGGTTATATGTTCATCATATCTGGAACAGATTTGAGCGGATGGTTCGAAGTGCTTGCAACTGCCACATAGTGTGGACTCTTTGAGTGAATCTACCGTATCTGAGAAAATAGTCATTTCTCTATATGCTGGATAAAATACAATCATAATTACCATCATTGCAAAGATCGGCCAAAACTGATGAAATTCCCAGAAATCAGAAATCCACCAAGTAGCTATTACAATGATTGAAAGTCTTATCATACCTCCAAAAACAATTGTTCCTGTTGTAAGTTTGGGAGTTTTTTTGTCGTAACTTCTCTTATGTAGTCTAAAGAGAAGTATATCCATCAATACATCAAGCATGAAATCACTTTAATCTATGTTCAATAAGTTCTTCCCTTCCATTTTCTACCGCTATTTGGCAATGACCAAAGAAATGAATTTCCTGCAATTACGATAGCAAAAAGTGCACTCAATGGTTGAAGAAAAACATGAAAGAAAGGTAAAGAGAACTGAATGGTTGAACTTAATCGGATAAACATGCCGAGTATTATCAATATTAGTCCCCACTGCATAAGCTCAGCATTGCCACTGATCAAAGCATAGATAAAGATAATTGGTGGCAATACATAAGCTGTAAAAACATGAATAATAAAGAAAAAAAGAATAGTGATATTTTCAGATAATCCAGAATAAAAATTCTTTGAAAAACCCAAGTAAACTTCGTTAAAACCATTGTACATGGAGCAAGAAACTATATCAATGGCATTGGCCAATACTACTTTGCTTTTATTCAGCTTTAATTTCTTTGCTATATCAATATCTTCAACCAAACTAGATTTCACACTTTTATGTCCATCAATCTCTTGATATGCATCATATCTAAAAAGCATTACCTGACCATTTGCAGCGGAGAATCTACTATCATGATTTGAATATATCAACATATTTGGTAAATATCCGTGATACAAAACATGCATGAAAGGTATCATGAGATGTTCCCAAAAAGAAGATAATTTCTGATTAGGAACAGCGGTAAGTAGGTCTGCCTGATAATGCCTGGAACTTCTCATTAATGAGAGTAGAGAATACGGAGAATGCACTGTATCTGCATCAGTAAATAGTAAATATTCTCCCTTTGCTTTCATTGATAATTGATGACATGCATGGGATTTTCCGATCCAATCTTGTGGCAAATCTGTTCCTGAAACAATAGAAAGATTATCAGGATATTGATTTTGTAATTCCTTAAGTATTTCGGGCGTTGAATCGCTTGAGCCATCATCAAGAACCAGGACTTCATAGGATGTATACACCTGATTACATAAACTATCTACACACTCTCTAATTCCTCGTTCTTCATTTCTTGCAGGTACAAGTACAGATATAAATGGGGCATGATAATCAATCTCGAGGACTCTTCTAACACGAGCAAATGTAAAGAGATTATAAAGCGACACAATTACTATCACAATCAAGCTGAAAGTAATGAACCATAATATCCAATAAAAAAACTCTATAATCATGTCAAACAGATATAGCCATTATCAATAATTAGGAATTCATCACTTGTAAAAATTCTCTATTGTCTTTTGTACTTTCCAATTTAGAAAGTAATAATTCCATTGCTTCGATACTTGAGAATTCACTTAATACCTTTCTCAGAATCCAAACTCGTGCGAGTTCATCTTGAGTCAATAACAACTCATCATGTCTTGTACTGGATCTATTCACATCAATTGCAGGGTATATTCTTCTTTCTGCCAATTTACGATCAAGAACCAATTCCATATTTCCAGTTCCTTTGAACTCCTCAAAGATAACTTCATCCATTCTAGATCCAGTATCTATCAATGCTGTTGCAATGATTGTGAGTGATCCTCCCTCTTCAATATTTCGAGCTGCTCCAAAAAATCTTTTAGGTTTGTGAAGAGCATTTGCGTCAACTCCACCAGATAGAATCTTTCCGGAATGTGGAATAACCGTATTATGAGCTCTTGCCAATCTGGTTATTGAATCTAGTAATACTACAACATCTTGTTTGGCTTCAACGAGTCGCTTAGCCTTTTCTAGAACCATATCAGCAACTTGAACATGTCTTTCGGGTGGTTCATCAAAAGTAGAGGAAATTACTTCTGCTCGAACGGATCTTTGCATGTCGGTAACTTCTTCAGGTCTTTCATCAATCAGCAAAACAATGAGTTTTACCTCTGGATGATTTCTTGCAATGCTATTGGCTACTTTCTGAAGTAAAACAGTCTTTCCGGATTTTGGTGGAGATACAATCAACCCTCTCTGTCCTTTACCAATTGGCGCAAGTAAATCAATGATACGCATTGGATATTCAGCTCTTGTTGTTTCCAATACAAGCTTCTTGTCAGGATATAGTGGGGTTAGATTGTCAAAGATGGTTCTGTCACGCATGACATCGGGAGAAACAAAGTTAATTGAGTCTACTTTCAGTAATGCGAAAAATCTTTCGCCTTCTTTTGGAGGTCTTACATGTCCACGAATTGTATCACCCGTTCTCATTCCAAACTTCTTAATCTGAGAGGGTGATACATATATATCGTCAGGAGAAGGTAAGTAATTATAGTCTGCGGCTCTTAAAAATCCATATCCATCACCCAATACCTCCAAAACCCCTTCACCAAGCGTACCCTCAGATTGTTGATCTCTCGATTGTTTTTGTGCTTGAACCTCAATGATTTTAAAAATAAGTTCTTGTTTTCGTAAATCACTATAATCTTCAATGCCAAGTGATTTTGCAATACGAGTTAGTTCAACAATTTTCTTTGATTTTAATTCTGCAATATTAATCACTCCAGATGACTGAGAGACATCATGACTTGTTCCTGCAGGAGTTGATGATTTCTCATGATATGACGATTTTTCATGGTTAGATGATCTATCATGATTGGACGATCTGTCATGATATGAAGATCTCTCATGATCATGAGGAGAGGAATGAGAGTGTTGCTGTGATGTTCGTCGAGGTGTACCCACACCTGATCTTGTGGTATTTCGCGGTGTACGCATTACATGGCCAAAAAATGAAACAATGAATTGATTTTGGAGAGGAATCTTCTTGAGGGATGAACGGCTGACACCTGAGTTTAGCCGATGTTTTTAATAGTTTTACGATAGCTGCTGTCACAAAAATATGCAATGTGAGTAATAATACAAGATTTATTTCGAATTCAAGAATTATAACTAATGAAAGAGAGTGTAAATAGAATCTAAGGCATGAATACATTGTTCCACTTCTTGCCTTGTGGTATAAAGTGCAAAGGACATTCTAATTGTGGAATTTACGCCGTAGAATTGCATAAGTGGATGTGCGCAATGATGACCTGCCCTTACTGCAATCCCATTTCGATCAAGTAAACTTGCAATATCATGCGGATGAACACCATCCATCATAAAAGAAATGGCAGAAACATTTGTTCCATTATATCCAATGACTTTAATATACTCCTTATTTTTAATGAGATTCATTGAATGAGACAATAATTCCCTCTCATGACTTGCAATATCCTCAATATTCTGCTTCTTCAAGAATTCAATTGCAGCACCCAAACCTATAAAACCTTCAATATTAGGTGTACCTGCCTCAAATTTAGAAGGTAAATCGGCAAATGTAGTTTTTTCAAATGTTACTTTTCGAATCATGTCACCACCGGTTTGATATGGAGGCATTTTGTCGAGGTATATAGATTTTCCATAAAGAATGCCTGTTCCGGATGGACCATACACTTTATGTCCGGAAAATACCAAAAAGTCACAATCAAGTGATCGTACATCAATCTTCTTATGCTGTACTGCTTGGGAGGCATCAATCAAAATAGGAACATTATGATCATGTGCTATGTCAATGCACTGTTTTATAGGATTTTCTACTCCAATGGCATTGGAAATCCATATCATTGAAACAAATTTTGTTCTATCATTAAAAAGGGATGCATATACATCCAAATCCAAAGTGCCATCCACTGATATTGGTACGACTTTTATGATACATCCTTTTTTCTTTGCAATTTCTTGCCATGGAATAATGTTTGCATGATGTTCCATAATCGTAAGAATGATTTCATCATGTTCAGTTAATGCAAATTCACCATATGAAGATGCAACCAAGTTAATGGCTTCAGTTGCACCTTTGGTAAAAATAATCTCGCTAATTGAATCAGCATTGATAAAGTCTTTAACCACACTTCTCGTTTTTTCGAAATGATCAGTGGCTAATTGACTTAATGAATACACACCTCTATGGACATTTG
Organism: Bacteroidota bacterium; assembly: GCA_041191145.1. Lineage (GTDB taxonomy): Bacteria > Bacteroidota > Ignavibacteria > Kapaibacteriales > UBA961 > UBA961. The sequence continues at coordinate 32,551 of JBEEPK010000009.1, read as the reverse complement.
CATTCGTCTGCGTTAGATGATTGACAATTGCATCAATGACAACTTGTGGTTTTTGAGTTGTAGCCGCATTGTCCAAGTAAATGAGTGGTTGCCCATTCATCTTTTTTTGCAATATTGGGAAATTAGATCTCCATTCATCCACAAGTGATTGTACCATATCACTCACCAGCACTTAATAACAATGAGCCGGTAAAATATGATTGTAATTCTTCAATATCTATCAACTGAATTACTTCACCAATGAATGCTTCAGTCAACAATCTCATTCCAGTTTCTCTTGGAATACCTCTGGCTTGTAGATAATACAAAGCTTCTTCATCTACAGAACCTGTAGTTGCACCATGCGAACACTTTACATCATCAGCAAATATTTCAAGCTGTGGTTTTGTATTGATTGTTGCCTTGGGGCTAAGAAGCAATGTACGATTTGATTGATAAGCATTTGTTTTTTGTGCATCTAATCGTACAAATATCTTCCCATTGAACACAGCCGTTGAAGATTCATCCAATACATGTTTGAATAATTCATTGCTTTCACAATGTGGAGCGATATGATCTACAACTGTATGATTATCTATCAGTGATTGTTTGTCTGCTGAAACGATTCCATAAATATTATACAATGCATGCTCTTCAACTAATTTTCCGGCTATGGTATTGCGAACTTTATTAGAATCATGTACAATTACATGATCTTGCACTTTTGCATTACTCTTTATAACTGATTCACAATTGTATATCAATGCACAATCTTTCATTCCATCTTGAATAATGATGTGATGCAATTCAGATTCCTGATCTGCATTTACAGAAAAGCTTGTATTAATGAGACCATTTTTTACATTGAGAATATGATATGACTCAATAATCTTTGCTTTGGCATTTTTTGCAAGTTTGATTGTTACTGAAGGTGATGCCAATAAAGGCATTTCGGAATCACTTTGAAATATCTGTAAGATGTGAATCGGAATTGAAAAGTCATATACTTTTTCAATATGTAAGACAATCCGATCTTTATGTAATAATGCATTTAATATTGGAAATGGATTTTCTTTAGGATTATTATCAATATTGGATACCGGTGAATGTTCTATTGAACATGTTATTCCTTCGACTTGTTCAAATGTATCTGAGTTGACATAGTTTCCATTGATAACAACAAGATGAAGTGCCTCTTTAACAAATGGTTGAAACTGCTTTGGGTCATGTTGATGTGAAGACACAATCGGAAGCGTATAATCAGCCATAAGCAATGAATTAAGAGGAAAGTACTTCCACTCTTCATTTCTAGGTGTAGGTAATCCTGATTTGGTAAGAGAACTCAACCCATCAGAGAATTGTGAGCTATCTAGAAATGCAAGAGGAAAATCCTGCACTCTCAATTGTTCTTTTAACGTTTCGAGAGAATGTAATTGTATCATAGGGATATAGTTCAGGATAATGAGACTTCTTCTTTAATCCAATCATAACCCTTTTCTTCAAGTTCAAGGGCCAATTCTTTTCCGCCTGTTTTTACGATTTTGCCTTTGTATAAAACATGTACAAAATCAGGCACTATATAATTGAGAAGTCTTTGATAATGTGTAATAAGGATTGTTGCTTTATCGGGTGATCTAAGTGCATTGACTCCTTGTGCAACGACTCGTAGTGCATCGATATCTAGACCTGAATCGGTTTCATCGAGTATAGCCAATTTGGGTTCTAGCATTGCCATTTGGAATATTTCATTTCTCTTTTTTTCACCACCGGAAAAACCTTCATTGAGTGATCTTTGTAGAAATGACATATCAAGTTCAACGAGCTTCGCCTTCTCTTTCATCAAGGAAAGGAAATCCATTGCATCGATTGTTTCTAGTCCACGATACTTTCGTATCTCATTCAATGCGGTTTTTAAAAAATTTGCTGTGGATACTCCAGGAATTTCCACAGGATATTGAAAAGCAAGAAATACACCTTCACCGGCTCTTTCTTCAGGTGACATTTCAAGTAGATCTTTTCCATTGAATTCAATGGTACCTTCATTTACTGTATATTCTTCTCTTCCTGCTAAAATTGAAGCAAGGGTAGATTTACCAGATCCATTTGGACCCATGATTGCATGGACTTCACCTGGATTAACAACTAAATCAATACCTTTTAAAATGGGTTTTTCTTCAATGCTTGCATGGAGATTTTTGATATTCAACATTGTGAGTATGTATGATTATGTAACAAATATTCTAGTTTTATCCAACGCTTCCTTCGAGACTGACAGCAAGTAATCGCTGAGCTTCTACGGCAAATTCCATAGGAAGCTGATTCATGACTTCTTTACAATATCCATTGACTATCAGCGCAACTGCTTCTTCAGTCGATATGCCTCTTTGATTGCAATAAAAAAGTACATCTTCTCCAATCTTCGATGTAGTAGCTTCATGTTCCACGGTTGCAGTATTATTTGCCACTTCTATATATGGGAATGTATGTGCTCCGCAAGTAGATCCAATCAACAGCGAATCACATTGAGAGAAATTCTTTGCATTGTTTGCTGTTTTTTGAACTTTGACAAGTCCTCGATAGCTATTATGTGATACACCGGCTGAAATACCTTTTGAAACAATTCTACTCTTTGTATTCTTACCGATATGAATCATTTTAGTTCCGGTATCAGCTTGCTGATGATTATTTGTAACTGCAACTGAATAGAATTCACCAATAGAATTATCACCAAGCAAAATCACTGATGGATATTTCCATGTGATTGCAGAACCGGTCTCAACTTGTGTCCATGATATTTTGGAATTTCTTCCTTTGCAAATTCCACGCTTGGTCACAAAATTATAAATGCCACCCTTCCCGTCCTTATCACCCGGATACCAATTTTGAACTGTTGAATATTTCACTTCAGCTTTTTCAAGTGCTACAATTTCAACTACTGCTGCATGCAATTGATTTTCGTCTCGCATGGGAGCTGTGCATCCTTCAAGATAACTGACATAACTTCCCTCTTCAGCAACAATGAGTGTTCTCTCGAATTGACCTGTATCTTTTGCATTAATACGGAAATAGGTAGAAAGCTCCATCGGGCAACGAACACCTTTAGGTATATAGCAAAATGATCCGTCAGTGAATACGGCTGAATTAAGTGCAGAATAAAAATTATCAGATGGGGGGACAACCGTTCCAAGATATGCTCTGATTAATTCAGGATGTTCTTGAATTGCCTCACTCATTGAGCAAAAAATTATTCCCATTGAAGCCAATTTGTCTTTGAATGTTGTAGCAACTGAAACACTATCCAATACAGCATCGATTGCAATACCACTCAAGCGCTCTTGTTCGGCAAGGGATATTCCCAATTTTTCGAATGTTTTCAATAATTCAGGATCTACTTCATCCAATGATTTTGGAGATACTTTGGTTTTTGGAGCGGCATAGTAACTTATGTCATTGAAATCAATCTTAGGATAACTGACATTTGGCCATTCAGGTTCTTTCATGGTTTTCCATTTCTCAAATGCAGCAAGGCGCCATTCTAGCATCCATTCTGGTTCATTTTTCTTGAAAGAAATTAGACGAATGCTATCTTCATTAAGACCTTTGGGTGCTATCTCTTGTTCAATGTCGGAAACAAATCCGTATTTATATTCACTTGATACAATTTCATCAAGTATATCTGTTTGTTGTTCCATTGTTGTATCTCTTATAAATCAATTGTGACCGATGAATCGCTGAGTGTATGGTAAATAGGTGTGTTTAGAAAGTCTTGTATAGTGATTGATTGAAGCATTTCATCCATTTTCTTCTGAATGATAGTCATCGGATCCTTAATGGTGCAATTCGAATATACTGTACAAGAACAGTTTGTATCATCTGGATCATCTCCAGATACACATTCCACCAATTGAGATGGTTTTCCTTCAATTGCAGTAATAACATCTGAAAGACTTATCTTCTTTGGCTCAATATTCAAAAGATAACCGCCTTGAGCACCTTGTATTGACTGAATTAATCCGTTCTTACCGAGAAGATGCAGTACTTTAGCTATTATCTCAAATGACAAACCAAGAGCATCAGCAATCTCTTTTGCAGGTACCAATATGCCTTCCTTGTTAGCTATATATTGCAAGGAAAGCAATGCATATTCTGTTTTTTTGGTAAATCTTAGCATATTCCAATCACTTGAAACTGTAATAAGCTTGCAAATATAAGACCTTTATTACCATATATCATAGATATGGTCTGATTTAATCAGTTTTTTTAAATGAAAGTTCCCTGTTAAGTAATTTCAATCAAAAAGATCATAGGTAATACTATCACCTGAATGAATATACCTTTCTGAATCCCCGGATTTACAATGGAGTCTACCATCTTCAAGAATATCAATAACAATATATTCTTGATTATCATTAAGGATATGGATTGTTTTCTGAATGATATTCAGTTGATTTTTCCACAAGTTCAATTTATCATCTCTATCATTGATAAGAGCTTTATAAATATCAATAAATTCTTTTCTACACTTTTGTAAATCAACTTCATCCCCAAGTATGTCAAGAATTGAAATACTCGGATTTACATTCGGCAACTCATTTGTAGGCGAATTAACATTAATTCCAATTCCGGTAATCATGGAAATCAAAGTACTTCCTGAATATTCAGTTTCTATTAATGAACCCGATATTTTACCAATTTTTTCTCTGTGTTTTATATATATATCATTTGGATATTTGATCCTTATTTGAACGGAAGGAGGTAGAATACTCAATAAAAAAGCTTGCACGGACAATCCCGCGCAAGCTTGCATGAGTAATGGAGTTTTTTCAGAGTTTAATATATATTTTTGACCATGAGAAAAAAGGATATCCCTCCCTATGCCGGAATACCAAGTTTTCCCATTGCGTCCTTTTCCATTTGTTTGAATATCAGCCGTAATGATCACCTCATTATAGGATGATAGCATTTGTTTGGCAATGATATTAGTTGATTCAACAATATCGAAATGTAATGACAGCATGTCAAGGGCAATTAAGTGCTGATTTATTCTTTTGAGCAGCTGAGTTTTTGGGGTCTCTTTTCAATGCTTCTGCATATGCTTTGCAAGCATTTTCCTTTTTATCTGTTTTTTGATAAGCAAAACCAAGATAGACATATGGAATAGCAGATTTATCATTTAATTCAAGCCATGCATTTGCATATTTTATTACTGTCTGTGGTTCGTTCTCCAGTGATGCACGGCATATTGCTTCATAAGCTTGTTCGGACTCTTTGATGATCGATGGATTACCCGGATTTTGAGAGAGAGATTGTTGAGCAAGTTCAACACCTGCTGATAAATATCTTTTTGCAGAGTCTGACTTTTTCATCGCATTGAATGTATTACCAATATACACTCTGCCGGAAATACTATTTCCATCCAAAGCCAAATACTCCTTCAAACTAATCAAAGCAGAATCATATTTTTGAGCGAGATAAAAACATGATCCAATAAAGTATCTAGCTTTTACACTATTACTATCTTCACAATCGGCAATCCTCTTTCTGAATACAGAAATTGCCTCATCATATTTCTTCATTGATTGCAAAAGGTTTGCAAAACGAAAAGCTGTATTGCATTTCTTCTCTTCACCATTGATTGATTTGTAAAAAGCATCAATAGCTGTAACAGTATCTTTTGAAAAGAATGCCGCATATCCCATTCTTTCATAATCTGTTTGATTGAGTCCCGGAATTGACTTGTATAATGCTATAGACTCTGTAAACTTTTTAGCTTCAAAATATGAATGTGCCAACATTGCATTAGCTTTTGCTGTAATAGTATCAATTTTAGTTCTTACAACTTCCAAATGCACAAGTGCAGAATCATATTTTTTGGCAGTATACCAAGCTTGAGCTGCATACCAACGACCTAACCAACCTTCAGGTCTTAGAATTGCATAGCGATTGAATGATGCTCCAGCTTCCATGAACTTTGATGCTAAGAAAAAGATCTTTCCTTGCTCATAAAATGCTGTTGCATTCTTTGGATCTGCCTTCGTTATTTCATTCCAAGTATTGAGTGAACGTCTGAAATATTCATTTGACAATTGCTGATCCATCTCCATATTTCCAAGTCTGTAATAGGAAGATGCCAACTTAATCTTGGCATTCAGGATCGATTTTTGGGTCAATTGCTTTCCATCGGTAGCTAGTGCTGCCTCATAATTATCTTTAGCTAATTCATACACTTTTTTTGCAAAATAAAGATCCCCTAAACCAATATATACTTGGGCATTTTTATCATCTAATTCTCTGGCTATCAAGAGATTGTATTCTGCTTGGAGTACAGAATCGGAATTTAAATAGATATTCGATAGAGCAACAAAATTCTCAGGATCCTTATCCATCTTTTTCTTCTTGAGCAAGGAATTCATCGTGCTTAATGCCATATTCACTTTACCAGCTTTTGACAATGCCAATGCATACTCTCTGTTCAATATAGGCGAATCATCATCATTATCCATTGCAATGGATAATACCGATACAGCTGAATCGGGTAATTCCATTTCCATATACACATCAGCTGCCATCAACAGGATGACATTATCTTTTGCATTTTGAAGTACTACTTCAGGTGCATATCGCAATGCTTCAACAAATTCTTTTTCTTCTACAGCCTTTTTGAATAGGTCAAGGGTACCTTGAGAATAAAGAGAATAATTCCCTATGAGGAACATTGCAATCAACAAGAAAAAGCGCATACAATTGAGACCTTTAAATGTGAAATGGTTTATCTAATTTTAAATGATATAGGTACTGAAAGCCAACAAGCGACTGGTTTGCCATTTTGTATTGCCGGTAAAAATTGAGTTTTCATAACGGCATCACCTGCAGATTTGTTGAATATTTCTGAGTCTGAATTTTCAACGATAAACTTTTTGACACTACCATTCCTTCTGACTAGAACTCTCAACACTACTTTTCCTTCTAGTCCTGCTTTTTTTGCAAGCTCGGGATATTGGAGTTTTGACATAATCAAAGAATTGTCTGCATATGGTGGTTTGTTCACTGAAATGGTTTCATCAGGACTTGGGTCAGGATCTTTGTTGTCTTTGACAAGTTTTACATGTTGTTTACGAATGTCCATCATACCGGGATCTATCTTCAATGCATCTTCGAACTGAATAATAGCTGTGTTTTGATCTCCCTTTTTCAAAGCAATATTAGCCAATCCAACTGATGCCTGCCATAATCTTGTATTGAGTTTCTTTGCTTCATTATATGACTTTTCGGCCTCAGGTATTTTCCCAGCAATTAAAGAAACATCAGCAAATGCCAAATGATTCCATGGATCTTTAGGGAAATCTTTTACCAATGACGACAAGATCATCATAGATGATTTGTAATCTTTCTTTGCTGCTTGAATCTGAGCTATTTTTCGAGGAATCCCATAATTACTTGGCTGTAATTTCTCTACTGCTTTGTATAGAACAATTGCTGAGTCTAAGTTACCGAGAGCATTGTAAATGTCACCACCAAGAATCAATACATCAGGATTCTTGGGAGTATCCTTTAAATCCTGCTGAATAGCCAAATATGCTTTTTGATAGTCCTTTGAAGAAAACGCTTTCTTGGCTTGATCAATATTTGCACTCATTCGAAATGGAGTATAAAATGCCAAGATTGATGCGATTATGATAATAATTTTCATCTATTCCTCCTGTATCAGATTATACTTGGCATGTGATGGAATTATACCTTTATTCAAGAGGACCTTTTGAATGCTCGGATCCTTCTCCATGAATGTGGCAAATCCCCAGGCCAAATCTTTTTTCTCATTTTTTACATATGCAAATATAGGTAGGACCAAGGGATACATGTTCTGAACAATAAATCCAGGATGAACAATTTGCGGTGCTATTCTTTTACCTGTACTATCAGTATAACCAATTCTAATAGCTTTAAGAGTTGAATCCTTCAAAATATCCGACATCAAACCAATGCCAATGGATTTCGAACTTCGCACATATGCCTTTAAACTATCTCTATTCTCATATTGCTTAAATGTCATTGATAATGCTGAATTTCCTTTCGAAAAATACTTCAATAGACCTGCATACTCAGATGATTGCATTGATGGAATACATAAAGCTTCATCAAATACAACTTTCTTCTGCATTGAATTAATGGATACTCCACTAAACATTCCTTCCAATTGTGAAAGGTTCAGTGTGTCCAATAGAATGTCCTTTGAAACAAAAAATACCAAACCATCCTTTGCTATCTCTATCTTTTGAAATGGCAAAGACATTGATTTGACTATGGAATCTTCATCTCTTAGATAATCTCTTGCAAGAATAACACATGATGCAGTATCAGAAAAAAGCAAAGACATTCCTCTTCTCGCATTGACGGAAACCAAAGTTATCTCTGCATTTTCAAACACAGAATCATACTTTGGCTTAGCTTCCAAGAAATAGGGATATAATACATCTTCAACATAGATTGTATCTTTTCCTGCAACCGGGGAATTATAATTCTGTTGTTGTTTGTCCTCCGTGCATGAAGCCATGAATATGGTAGATATCACTACAAAACAAACAAAGATGTATCTAAAAAATATATCCTTCATATTATTCCTTCACTTCTTCATCTTTGGATTGAACATGTACTTGATACATCAACCATGCAAGTCGTAATAAGCCAAATCCAATCATTACCCTGCCGATCCATACAATAGACTGATGCTGTACTTCCGGCAAATTCATCGCATTGAACTCAATCACAAAGCCTGCAGCTATGATGAGTAGCCTTATTACAATATTGAGATAAAAGAATGTTTTATTCATAAAAAAAGCGCTGATTGTCATTCCGTAAAATAACACTCAGCGCTTAGATAGTTGCCAAAAGATTAACGAAGTCTAAAGACAATCGGAATCACAACCCATACTTCAACAGGTTGACCATTCTGCGTAGCAGGTGGAAAAACCTGTGCCATGATTGCTTTCACAGCTGCCGGATTCAGCAATTCTGATGCTGTTTCTTCAATGATTGTTCTACCGGGCTTTGGTCTTCCGTCCTTTCCAATCAACACTTTTACGCTTACTCTTCCTTCAACTCCGGCTCTACGAGCCATTTCTGGATAGACAACGCGTCTTTGCAAATCACCAAGCACTCTTGATACGACTTCATTGTAATCTTGATCTGTGACAATGAACTCATCCGGGCTGGGTTCTTCCTCTTTTTGAACATTCAAACCTGCATCAGTTGGTAGATCATCAATATTCATTGATTCAGCATCACCAATTTGTGAGGATGAAGTAGAAATTTCATCAACAGATGCAAATACTTGATCAGGTGCCACCAATGCATCAGGAACAGGTACAGGATTACCTGCCTGTGCCAAAGTACCTTGAATCACAACATCTGGTGGAGGTGGTGGAGGTGGTGCCTCAGCATCTACAGGTGCATCGATCATATCTAGACGAGCAATACTTCTGTACGGTGATTTGTATAATGTTTTTTCTCTGGATGCAAAAGCAAATACCGATATAATCACTACAACCAAGAAACCAATTACATAATAAAAACCTCGTAGGGTAAATATCTTGATAAGTTTCTGTACCTCAAAGGCACCATATTCCTTGGAGGTAATTACTAAACTTTCGGGTGAAGCAAGTATCATAAGCCTTTAATCTCCTCTTTGTCTTTGTCTGTCAATGGGGAGATTGTGAACTTCCTTTCTCTATTCAATTTCTCAGCTTGCAAAGATTGAGTGATCTTAATTTCTGCGAGATTAAGTTCATCTAGTATGTTCACTACTGTTTCATAAGGAACATTATCATCAATCTTGAGTACAGTAATAAGTTCATTTTTTAAATCAAGATTAGATTTGATAGCCTTCGCACGAAGCTCTTTCATCAAAATTGGTTGAGGAATATCTTTTGCTTGATTGTAAAAGATCTTCCCATCTTCGCGCACTCGTACTGTGAACAATTTTGATTCAGCAACTTCGATATCTTCAGTTTCGGGTGGAACAGCCATATCCATCACTTGAGGTGTGGTCAAAGTTGTTACAAACATGAAGAATGTCAAGAGCAAAAATGTGATATCCACGAGTGGGGTCATGTCTATACGGAAACCCACGCGTTTCTTCGCTTTTCGCTTGCTATTTTTACCGCGTTTCGGCCTTCCGCCTCCACCGCCGAGATCTCCTCCACCGGCCATGGTAACTCCTATTGCTGTTTATCGGTTACAAAATTAAATTGGGTCTGACGTGTTCTGCGCAAAGCTTCCATTACATCAGAAATCCATTTGAATCGAATCCTCTTGTCAGAGTCAATTGCAAAACGCAATTGAGCTTTTTCAGCGGATGTCTTTTTCGTTATGTTAAAGGCTTTTGATTGTGTTCTTGTAACACTGATCAAAGCCTCTAATTCTTCGATTTTAACTGTTTTAATCATTCCCTTAGAAGCTTCTTTTCTGTCAGGTGTGAACCATTCGGATAAGGTTGCGTCTTCCTTGATGGTATTCCACAATTCGGGATTTGCCACAGAAAAATAATATGCTGTGTCAGTTGCTTTCGTGGAATCAATCGCAATACGAATCACAGCAACATCCTTCTCAGGAAGTTTGGCTGTATCAGCTTGCGTTTTTGGCCTTTTGATTTGAAACTTCTGTTCACTATCAGCTTCAGACTTAAATTTGGCAGTGAACATGAAGAATGTCAACAGAAGGAATGTAATGTCAACGAGCGGTGTCATGTCAATCACAAAACCGGTTCGTTTCATTTTCACTTTAGGCATTTCTCAATCTCCTTTTGACAAAATGGTCATGGATTCAATATCGATGATCATTTTTTTGTTTTGATTGTCAATGTTTCCATCACTGTCAATACAGCTTCATCAATCATATAGACAAAGTTGTCAACTTTTGTGGTGAAGAAGTTGAAAGAAAGAATTGAGATAATAGCTGCGCCGAGACCAAATGCCGTGTTATACAAAGCTTCTGAAATACCAATAGACAATGCTTGTGCTGAAACTGCCCCACCACTTGCACCAAGTGCGGCAAAAGCACGAATCATACCTACAGTTGTACCCAAAAGACCAACCATGGTTGCCACAGAAGCAACTGTTGATAAAATAACAAGATTCTTTTCAAGCAATGGTGTTTCAAGATTCATTGCTTCATCAATGGATCTTTGTACCTCACCAATTTTCTTCTCAGGATCGATATTTGCATCCTTTTCTACTTGAGCATATCTTTCAAGGCCTGAGCGAACGATATTGGAAAGTGAACCCTTTTGTACTGCACAAGCATCGATTGCGGCTTGCACATTATTTGAATCTAGTTGATTCTGTACATTTTTCATGAAAGCATGAAGATCTCCTGAACCACGAGCTTTGCTGATTACGAGATATCGTTCAACAATATAAGTGATCGCAATAAACAACATACCGAGCAATGCAGCAACAAGCGGACCACCCGTATGGATTGTACCAAGTGTGTTTAAAGGGTCATGACGCAAAAAGCCATCTTTAAAATTTCCCGGAGCACCCATGAACAGACCCCAAATAAGGTCTGATATTCCCAACCATAAGAATATGATAAAAGAATTGAATGAACGGAAAAGTGCATAACCAAGGCCTGCAAACGCAAATAATACGGCCGCTACACCAATCACGACGTATGAGAACTGATCCATACTACTTCCAATAAAAGAAATGAACAATACTGTTTATAATCAATGGTAAATGATACAAATTGGATTATCCAAATTTGAATCGCGTCAAAACTACTAATTTTTTTAGCATGAAAAGGGGTTTTTTGTGACAGTTATGCACCAAATTGACAATGTAATGATTTGATAAAACTCAATTCACCAAACCCCATATAACTCTATCGATACTTGACAGGTCTTTTATGCGATGAACTCTATCAGCCAAATGGGTAAATAAGTTTTCCACATCCTGTGCTTGACCAAAACCAATTTCAAGAAAAAATGCTTCCACATTCAAACGATTTGATTCAATCAACTTGGCAATGGCAGTATAAAATAACAACCCATTGTACTCATCAGTCAAAGCGATTCGTGGCTCAAATGCGAGTTCCGGATCTAGATTTTGATAATCACTCTGTCCGATATACGGTGGATTTGAAACAATTATCCCTTGGATTGGTTCTGAATATGTTAGGATATTGTTTGTAGAAAACTCAATATCAACTTCATGTTTTTGTGCATTCCTCTTTGCTATTTCTAATGCTTGTTCAGAAATATCACATGCATGAATTTTGATATTATCTCTGTGTCGCAACTCATGAGCCAATGTAATGGCTATACACCCGGATCCAGTTCCTAAATCATGAATTTGAATTTCACCAAGATTTGACTGACAATATTGGAGAATGGCATCAATTAATGTTTCGGTATCAGGTCTAGGAATTAAAACTGATGGAGAAACTTCAAAATCCAATCCATAAAAACCTGTTTTTCCCAGAATATATTGCAATGGTTCTCTATTCCCTCTTCGTTTACATAATTCACGAAGCACCGATAATTCAGTTTTTGTCAATGGTCTATCAAATAGCAGATATAATTGCAATCTTGAACAGCCAAGCGTATCACACAAAATAAGCTCTATTGTCAATCTTGGGCTATCTACACCTTTGGTTCCAAAATATTCAGTCCCCCAACGAATGATATCAATAACAGTCCATATTGGTTTTTCATTGGACACAATCACACTCCGGTATGCTTGGATCTACCAAAATACTCTTGTAAAGACCTCACCTCTGGTTTCTCATGTCTCGATGCCTGAATACCTGACAGGGATGCAAAAGCTGCAGCTAATGTCGTAATAAAAGGTACAGAATGCTTCAATGCTGTTTGCCCCATGATATGTTCATCATATCTAGCATTCTCACCTATGGGAGTATTGATAACTAAATGCACTTCGCCATTCTCAATGTGATCAATAATGCTAGGCCTACCCTCATAATGTTTCAACACTTTGACGGTTTCAATTCCATGCTCTGAAAGGAAATTCGCTGTACCTGAAGTAGCCATTATGGTAAAACCTAAATCCTTGAAACCACTCATGATATCAGCAGCTCGTATTGTTTTTTCAAGATCGCTCAAAGAAACAAATATGGTTCCGGACTCAGGCAACTTATTACCTGAAGATATCCTGGACTTGATGATTGCTTTTCCAAAAGTGACATCTATACCCATCACCTCTCCAGTTGAGCGCATTTCGGGTCCTAGAAACACACTCGCTCTAGGGAATTTTATGAATGGAAACACAGATTCTTTAATTGCCACTCTTTTGGCTGAAAGAGAAAAATCTCTCACATCGATATTTGCTAATTTTTCTCCCAGCATTAATCTCATTGCAATTTGAGACAAATTCACATTTGTCGATTTTGCAACAAAGGGAATGGTTCTGGATGCGCGAGGATTCACTTCCAAAACATAAATTTCACCATTCTGAACGGCATATTGAATATTGACAAGTCCAATTACTTTCAACGCTTTAGCAAGTTTTCTTGTATAAGATGTCATGATGTCGAATTGTTCATTCGAAATTGTATAGGGTGGCAAAACGCAACTTGAATCACCTGAATGAACTCCAGCTTCTTCAATGTGTTGCATCATTCCACCGATGACTACATGTTCGCCATCACACACTGCATCAACATCAAATTCATATGCTTGTTCCAGGAAACGATCAATCAAAATAGGTGTATCAGGAAACTGATCACATGCCTCTTGGACATGTTGTCTCAATGATTCTTCCCTATAACAGATATGCATTGCTCTTCCGCCCAATACATAACTTGGTCGAACAAGAACAGGATATCCGATTCTCTCAGCAATGATCGCAGCTTCATCAACTGTAAAGGCAGTTCCCCAATCAGGACAGGGAATCTTCAATTCATCAAGCAAAACCCCAAAACGCTTTCGATCTTCTGCAAGATCGATTCCTTCATGAGATGTACCAATGATAGGAACATTATTCTCGACAAGCTTTTTAGAAAGTTTGAGAGGTGTTTGGCCACCGAATGTAACTACTACTCCATTAGGTTGCTCAAACTCTATGACATTCATCACATCTTCAAATGTCAATGGTTCGAAATACAGCTTCGAGGTTGTATCATAATCTGTTGACACCGTCTCCGGATTACAGTTTATCATGATTGTTTCATAACCGGACTGTCTTGCGGCAAATACTCCCTGAACACAACAATAGTCGAACTCGATGCCTTGACCAATACGATTGGGGCCACTTCCAAGAATGATCACTTTTTCCGAACTCGATCTATATGCTTCATTCTCAGCATCATAGGTAGAATAATGATATGGTGTATCCGATTCAAATTCAGCGGCACATGTATCTACAGTTTTATATACAGGTATAATACCCTCTATTTTTCTTCTTGAACGGACTTGATCCTCTGAGCAATGCATAAGAAATGATAATTGAACATCTGAGAAACCCATTGTTTTGAGGTTTTTGAGAGTATCGCTAGGTATAGATTCGATCGTATAGGATTTTGACTTGATATACTCAGCACTATCAACAATATCTCGACATTGTTCAATAAACCATGGATCATACTTCGATAAGTCAAAGATCTCTTGTGTTGACATTCCAAAACGAAGCGCATCGCAGAGATCAAATATGGATTGTGATGTATGCTTCATGAGTCGTTTTTTCAAATTTTCAATATCTTCTGTTTCAGCATATTGCTCAACATATGATGGAGCATCATACCCAAAACCAAAACGCCCCTTTTCGATTGAACGAAGTGCTTTCTATTGCCATGGCTTCACCGACGGACTTCATCTGAACGCCGAGAATATCTTCCACATTTTCAAACTTTTCAAAGTCCCATCGAGGAACCTTTGTAACGACATAATCTATGGATGGCTCAAAACATGCAGGGGTTTTCTTTGTGATATCATTCAGTATTTCATCCAATGTATAGCCAATTGCAAGTTTTGCAGCAATCTTTGCAATTGGGAATCCGGTTGCTTTAGAAGCGAGGGCAGAACTGCGTGATACTCTGGGATTCATTTCGATCACAATCATTCTACCATCGCGAGGATTCACAGCAAATTGGACATTGGATCCACCTGTCTCCACGCCGATTTCACGCATGATTTTTATTGCAGCATCTCGCATACGCTGATATTCTCTATCGCTCAAAGTTTGAGCTGGTGCAACTGTGATGGAATCACCAGTGTGCACACCCATTGGATCTACATTTTCTATGGAACAAATGATCACGCAATTATCTGCTGTATCACGCATCACTTCCAATTCATATTCTTTCCAGCCCATGATGGATTCTTCAATCAAAACTCTATTCACCGGACTCGCAATCAAACCGGAATTAACAATATCCTTGAATTCATCCAAGGAATGCGCAATACCACCACCTGAACCTCCCAAAGTGAATGAAGGTCTGATGATTGCCGGAAATCCAACAGTGTCTATGAGTGTGAGTGCTTCTTCGAAGGAATTGACAAAACCACCTTTGGGCATGTCGAGGCCGCATCTCTTCATGGCAGCAAGGAATAATTCTCTGTCTTCTGCCATCTTGATTGCCTCTACTTTTGAGCCAATCAATTGAACATTATATTTTTCGAGAATACCCTTTTCATGCAATTGCATAGCCGCATTGAGTGCGGTTTGTCCTCCCATTGTTGGAAGAATTGCATCAGGTCTTTCCTTTTCTATGATTTTTTCAATGTATTCAGGTGTGATAGGCTCGATATAGGTGGCATCTGCGAAGACCGGATCAGTCATTATGGTAGCAGGGTTGGAATTCACCAAAGACACTCTAAACCCTTCTTCTTTCAACACTTTACAGGCTTGCGTGCCACTATAATCGAATTCACATGCTTGACCAATAACAATAGGTCCGCTACCAATTACCAATATCGATTGAATATCACTTCTGCGTGGCATGAATGTCTGTCAAATTGTTGGAGAAGAATTGTAGGCGGAAACAAATATTGGTATTTGAATCGGCATATCCAATATTGGTGGAAAATTCAGTTGAGAATTGAGTAGTCACTTCGAATGCATCACTCAATGCTTGTTTCATTGGAAGTTTCACCAGTTTCGAAAAGAGCATCGACAAATGCCTTTGGATCAAAGTATTGAAGGTCTTGAATGCCCTCACCAACGCCAATGAATCGTACAGGTAATTGTAATTCATGTGCTATTGGGATAATAATTCCACCTTTGGCGGTTCCATCAAGTTTTGTAAGAACAATTCCTGTGATTTCAGATACTTTTGCAAACTCTTTGGCTTGCTGCAAGCCATTTTGTCCGGTTGTGGCATCAATGACGAGCAACACTTCATGTGGTGCATCCGGAACTTTTTTCTTCATAACTCTCGAAATCTTCTCCAATTCCTGCATAAGTCCAAGCTTATTATGAAGTCTTCCGGCAGTGTCAATAATGATCACATCCATTTCTCGGGACAATCCCGATTGGATGGTATCAAAAGCCACAGCGGCAGGATCGGCTCCTTGTTTCTGTTGTATGATGTCAACACCGGCTCTTTGCGACCACACTTCAAGTTGTTCATTGGCAGCTGCACGAAATGTATCTGCAGCACCAATCAATACGGATCTTCCTGCATTTTTGAAATTCAATGCCAATTTGCCAATGGTTGTGGTTTTTCCAACTCCATTCACACCAACCATCATGATGACAAATGGTTTTGCATGGGCAGTTTTATAATAATCATCGGAAGAAATAGGAGCGATAGAATGCAGAATATCATGTATCTCAGACTTGATCATGGAATAAATCACGGATGAATCATCAACTGCATCTCTTTTGATCTTATCTTTGACATTATTCATGATATGAATTGTAGTAGCAACACCGATATCAGATGTAATGAGAATCTCTTCAATATCTACTAGCAATGCTTCATCGATTTTTCTTCCAACACCCAATACCGATAAAAGTCTGTCAACAAAAACAGTTCTTGTTTTCTGCAAACCTTCTTTCAATTTATTGATGCCGGTTGCTTCTGCAATCGAAGTCAAAGTCTTTTTGAATGAATCGAATAAGCCCATCAAGATACCTTCATTGTTAAAAACATTCTCTTGCCATAATGGATCAGAGAATACACAATCATCAGAGTCGAAATCACATAAGCAATCTGCAAATACAATCCATCGATTCCTGCAAAAGCACATACCAAAACCAATCCTATGGTAAGTACTGTAGCTTTACCGACATAGGTCGATGGAAGCACAAAATCTGATTTGTTGGCAAAAAACAATCCTGCCATGACTATGAGTAAATCTCTACCCAGAACGATTGCAATATACCAAATCGACAATTGGTCTGACCAAATCATTCCCAAGCAGACTGCCGCAATGAATATCTTATCTGCAATGGGGTCGAGTACTTTTCCCCATTCAGTCACTTCATTTCTTACTCTGGCCAAATAACCATCCAGTAAATCAGAGATATATGCCAATAAAGCAATACTATAAACCATTTCTTTCTGATCGCCAGAGCTGATCAGAAAGAACATCCATGGAGCAATTACCATTCTCGCAATACTCAACATATTGGATGCTGTGAATAATCCTGATATTGGAAGTTTCATGGTATTACTTTATTATGAGCATTAGTTTCATTTGAATCATTCCTTTTGATGTCTCAATCAATGGGACATACATTCCGGAGGGTATATGTTCAGGAATCGCGTACTGATTACTTTGCATCATACTTGGAACCTGCAATTCATGTTTGTTGCCGAATGCATCAAACAATTGGAATGAATGGATAGTGATATCCTTTATCAATGAATACAGGTTTAGCTGATTCTTTATGGGATGAGGTCTAATATCAAACAATTGCTGATTACCGGTCGATAGAATGGTGGAAGTAATATTAACATCGCAATCACTCTTTTTATCGAAGATAAATGGAACTCCTATACCTTTCAATGGAAAGACAAGCGATGAACATGTATCTCTGAATACGATTGTATCGCGCCATATCCCAATTGAATCAGGTGAAAAGCAAATTTGTAGTGACAGAGAATCACCGGGCTTAATGAGAATCGGGAACTGTGACATCGGCATTGAAAATTCAATATTTCTCAAGATAAATGGTAATTCTAATTGATAATCACTCAAGGAATTTCGATTTGTGAATGAAAGCGAGATACATGTTTTACTTCCTAGTACAGTGGAATCAAACTCCAATTCTTTTTTTCCAGAAAATGAACTAGATAAAAAATTATCCAAGTCGATTCCTGATATGATCATTGGAAGAGAGATAGCTTCGCATCCAAGAGAATCAATAACAGTTACAGTATATTCACCCGGTTTGGTTATGGAAATAGTTCTTCCCTTTTGGCCATCACTCCAAGCATAAGAACGATAGCCATTTTCAGCCATCAAGATTGTGGAATCCGAATTGCATAGAACTGTTTTTCCAATGACTTCAACTGAGGGAGGCTCTGGGTTTGCCCATTTGATTGAAGGAATATTCAATATCCGGGAACACCCTTTGGCGTCAAAAACTTCAATGAATAATGAATCACTTCTATTGATACGATTGAATGTTCTTTGTGTATCAGATGAACCATCAGACCATCTACAAGAAGTATATACGCCGAGAACTGAAATATCAACTGATTCATCTTTACAGAAAACAGTGTCATTTTTAATATTCAATTCAGCTTGAATAGGTTTCTCGAAATTGATTTTCACTGTATCCGAGAAAGTCTTACACAAAAGTGTATGAAAAGCAGAAACGATATAGGTGCCCGATTTTGTAACATTCAATATGGGACTATTCCCCAAGCCATCATTCCAATTGATATTTCGATATTCGGCAGGAATTGTTAAAGCAATGGTATCTCCATTACAAAATGGTGCTTTTGGAAATATGACAAATGAATCAGGCACGCTTCTATATGAAAATTTAAATACACCTTCACCAACTGCCCATCCAATTGAATCATTGATAAAATGCAAATCGTCGATGTTTGCAGCATTCAATCCACAATTAATTTTCTCCCAGGTATCTCCTGCATTAGATGTGTATAACACTTCCCCAGCATCACCACATATCCATCCTTTTTTTTGATCTATCAAGTAAGAACCAAACATGGCTTTAGAACCACGATACTCTTTCCATGTTTTGCCATTGTCTGTCGTAAAATTCGCTCCTCCACTGGATCTTCCTCCACCTGAACAATCATCTCCGGCATAAGGAAGAAGAAAGGATGAACCACGATTTGTTATTTCCTCCGACCAAGCGCGAGGACCAGAAATATCTGTAAATGGCGCCCATGTTACACCACCATTGAGAGTTTGCCATAGCACACCGCTGGAAACTGCGAAGCCGAGTCCATTTTTATCATAGACAATCAAATCCGATAATCCACTTTCAGGTTCGAATCCTCTGTATGTGGTCCAGGAATTACCACCATCACTTGTGCGAACAAATACTTGAGGACTTCCACCACAGCCACCACCGATATATAGTCCATTATCCTTATCAACAAAATAACAACCCCATATCTGACTCATGTTTACGCCGAAATCTGTGATCTCTTGCCAAGTGATTCCACCATCAGATGTCTTGAACACTCCTCCGGGGCCGGATACAAAACCATGTATTCTGTCAACAAAATGTATGCTTTCAAGAAATGGTCTTCCTTGGATGGTTATTCCTGTCCATGTACTGCCACCATCCTTGGTAAGCAAGATATTTCCATCGAATCCACAAATGAACCCATATTGTGGGTCATTCGGTAGGAAATATACATCGAGGAAATAACCGGAGGACATGGCATTCGGGAGTGTGATTCTTTCCCAAGAAGGCACTTTTTGAGAAAATACTGAAGTGAAGGTGGTAAACAATAACAATACCACTCCCCGAGCAATCGCTTGTTGCATTGTCATATATTGTGTCTCAAAGCCATTTGTAAACTAATTCATATCATGCAAAAGTATCAATTCTGTTACATATGTCATTCATGGAAATCATTAATAAAGAACATAGATAAGTGATTCAATGCTTCGTACTTCGATTTCCATTATTTTACCTATTGTGAATGCGATTTTTAGTGTAATTTTACGATGTCAATTGCCAGATAGCAAATACCCCCATACAACTGTGAGCAGTTCCATGGAAACACCCAGCATAAACAGAAGAGATTTTCTTAGAGGAAATCTAAACAAAAGTAAGAATGAGCGGACATTGAATGATACTCTGTCGCCCTATTCTTATCCTCTCGACCGAAAAACAGCATCTCATTTATTGAGAAGACTCAGTTTTGCCCCAACCCTTCAACAAATCGATTCTTTTGTGGGAAAAACAGCTCAAGAGGCAGTCACCATTCTTCTTGGTGATCCCAAAAATGAATTTCAACCTGCTATTTCCCCATCATGGATCAATCTAAGCACTGAAAACCCATATGGTGCAGATATTTATACGCGATTCCAAATTGAAGGTCAGTGGAAGAGCTATCATTCCAATCTTCAATCTTGGTGGGTAAATCTGATGATTTCCGAGCAAACACCTTCTACTGAGAAACTGGTGCATTTTTGGTCGAATCATTTCACAACGGAATTTTCCTATGATGATGCCTATATTCCTCCTCAAATTCTCTTCCGACAACTTGCAATGTTTCGCAAGAATCGCCTAGGTAATTTTAAACAATTCGTAGAAGATGTGACGCTCGATCCGGGTATGTTGATCTATTTGGGTGGGAACCTTAACACAAATCGCAGACCAAATGAAAATTATGCACGTGAATTGATGGAGCTCTATACAACAGGTATAGGACATTATACAGAAGGTGATGTCAAAGAGGCAGCAAGAGTTCTAACCGGTTGGAAAGTAGCACGATATAATGATGAACCAGCAAGAAATGGTATTTACAATGCATATTTCAATCCTGCTGATCATGATGTAGAAGCCAAGCAATTCCTAGGACGATCAATTCCTGCACGAGATACAGCATTCAATACTGAATATCTTGTCAAGACCGAAGAAATTCGCTTAATGCTTGATATACTCTTCGATGTCCGGAAAGTTGCGATTGCAAGATTCATTTCAGCAAAGATTTACAAGTATTTCTTTTACTCGAATCCGGGTTATGATGCAACTGATTTCATAAATGAATGCGGTGCTTTATTGATTCAAAATGATTTTGAGCTCTACCCATTATTCTCTGCAATGTTCTCAAGTGATCATTTCTTCAATCAACAAATCATTGGGGCTCAAATTAAGAGCCCAACTGAATTGATATGTGGATTTTCTAAAGCAATAAAGAAAAGCGTGGCAAACATCCCCGGAAATTTATCCGGAATGGAAGAAATTTTGATTGATCCACCGACAGTTCAAGGCTGGGAAGCTCATCATAGATGGATAACAACAAGAACATTTCCAAATCGTGTGAAGTTTGCAAGAGACCTTGTTAACTCTATGACTGATGATGAAGTTATTGCCTTAATCAAAACATATCCTGCCTATGATGATGCAGTAGAATTTGTTAAAAATCTATGCTTGCATTTGTTTCCATTTATGCCAAGTCAGGATGTTCTTGACAAGTTTACAAATATCACACTACTTCAAAATCAACCCGTTTATGAATGGTCTGATATGATTTCTGATAAAGGACCTGCAGTCAGAGGCATGAAAGCATTGCTTATAGAAATTGCTAAAAATCCCGCTTTCCAATTATGTTAATGCATCTTCGGAGAAATAGACAATGAAACGTAGAACACTACTTAAGGCAGGTGCATTGGCCGGAGCGGCGGCATCTTTTCGTTCGATTCCACTTTTTGCTCAAAACCCTATTGGTGCTTTGGGTCAAAATGCCATTGACAATGATGCAATTCTCATCATCATTCAAATGTTCGGTGGTAATGATGGATTGAATACAATCATTCCGGTAGATGACCCCAAATATGTTCAAATACGCCCAAACATCTCTGTCAAAAAAGATAATCCTGATACATCAAAAAGGCCTGTCAGGATATTAAATTCAGACATGTATTTCCATCCAGCATTAGTAAATGGTGTTCATAAAAATGGATTTTTGGGTTTGATGGATTCGGGCAGATTGGCTGTGATTCAAGGTACAGGCTATGAAAATCCCAATCTTTCTCATTTTAGATCCACCGATATTTGGTTAAGTGGATTAAACAGTTCTGATCCTGGCAATAGATTGAATGAAGGTTGGATTGGAAGGATGTTCGAAAAGAATTTTCCTGACTTTCCTTTAGTCATTCCCGAACATCCCATGTGCGTACAATTGGGCGGAACCCTTTCCATGCTATTACAAAGTGAAAAAGGAGATATGGGTTTGGCTATTGGAGATGTAGATAGTTTTGTAAAAGATGGTGGCACTAGTTCTGATTCTCCTATCATGAGTGGAACAAGTAATTATGCCAATGAGTACAACTATATTCGCTCAATTGCAGCAAAAGGCGATGTCTATAATAAAGTCATTGAAGAAGCATGGAAAAAAGGAACCAATACAACGGGAATCGATTTTGCTATAGCCAATGGAGCAAAAGGAAGTTTGGTGAGACAAATGGGTATTATTTCTCGCTTAATCTCGGGTGGACTCAAAAGCAAAGTCTATCTCGCACATATCGGTGGTTTTGATACACATGTACAACAGCAAGACACTTCCAATAATGGACAACATCCTGCTCTTCTGAATCAATTGGCGAATGCCATTAGCATGTTCATGGATGATGCAGTTCAGCAGGGTTTTGCAAATAGAGTCGTGGGTTTAACAGTTTCGGAGTTTGGCAGAAGACCCTATGAGAATGGGTCAAATGGTACTGATCATGGTACCACTTCCGTCCAATTCGCATTTGGGACAAGAGTTCAAGCAAATATTTTCGGTGCAAATCCTGATTTTTCCGATCTTGATCGCAATGGTGATTTGGCCTTTGATTTGAATCGTAATATCGACTATCGCAGACTCTATTCAGAAATCATTCAAACATGGTTTGGTGGTTCAGCTGATGATTCCAAGGATATTCTTAAAGATAGAGTAGTACCGCTTCCCTATTTGCAAAGTCCGATTGCCTCTCTCAATGACCCCATAATGAATTATGGCAATGGCGGTCTTCGCTTCTCAAATGACATTGCCTCATCCAATAGTGGATATTTACATTTTGAAGTGAAAAAAGATTGTCATGTCACAATCAGACTCTATGATTCACTTGGAAAATTTGCCGGCAATCTTTTTGATTCATATATCATTGCCGGAAATCATTCCATACCTGTCGATATGACGGTGCATGCTTCAGGAATGTATATTTGTGAATTGTCAACAGGAAATTTCAGACATACCACATCCATTATCGTTAGAAAATAATCACTTATGAAGCATAGCATCACCGCACTATTCTTCATGGCAATACTCATTCTCTTTGGAAATACTTCAATGTATTCTCAGCAAAGAATGGATAAGTATACACTTGCCATGACTTATGAAGAACAAGGGGACTTTCGAAATGCGGCAAGAATTTTCCAAGAGTTATATGCCGAATCTCCCGGACAGTTCAAATACTTTCAAGGTGTTGCAAGAAGTCTTACAGCTTTACAAAGGTATATTGAACTCATGCCTCTTATAGAGGTTGAACTTGCCAAAAAATCAAGCATCGAATTATTGAGTTTGGCTTCACAGAATGCCAAGAGAGCTAATCTAATCCCTAAATCACAACAATATTTCGAACAATCAATGGTGCTTATATCTCAACTCACCAATGATTTTGAAAAAGACAATGCCATACGATTGATTGCTCAAACTCAAAGTGATATTTCATCATTTGAGAATGCGATTCAGACATATCTAAAAGGCAGAGATGTGTTAAAGAATCCAAAAGATGCCTATGCAGATGAACTCAGCATGCTCTATGTGCAAATCGGAAATGTAGAATTGGGAATAAAGGAAGTTTCAAAAGTCTTCAAAAAACAACAGCAATATGGATTGATTCAGGGAAGAATAGCAGCATTGCTTATTGATGAAAAATCGAAATCATATATCGATTCAGAATTATCCTCCATGTCAGTGAATGACTATGCATTTTCACGTATTTATGTATGGTTTTTACGAGAAATCAAAGAGTTTGACAAAGCACTAGAACAAGCACTCCGCATTGATTCAGGACTCGGTTTGCAAGGAAGAGAAATACTTGACTTTGCCGATATTACCCTTAGAGATGGTCATATAGAAATATCACTTAAAGCGTATGGTAATGTGATAGACAGAGGAAAGAATAATCCTCATTTTTCTCAAGCATTATATGGCTATGCAAAAGCTCTTGATCAACGCTTACAAATGACAGGAATCAAAAAGAATATATCCACTACAGAAATTGAAGGCATCATCAATAGATATAAAGATATCATAGCTCAATCCCCCAAAGGACAATTTGCGTCCGAGTGTTTATATCGTATTGGCGTATTGCAATCCGATTACTTGAAAGATCTTTCCGCAGCAAAGAAAACTTTTCAAGAAGTGTATGAGAAATATAAACAGTATCCTATTAGTGCTTCAGCATCAAATGAAATTATGAACATTGCTATAGCATCGAATGAAATAGATGAAGCATTTTCCATAGCAAGCAATACATTCATAGCATATGTGAATACAAATCCCAAAGAATCTGATAGAGCAGGGTTTACTCTTGCCGAATTGTATTTTCATAGAGGTCAGATTGACTCATGTAAAGGTGTTTTGGTAGGACTTGCAGGGAAAACTGACTCCGATATTGCAAATGATGCATTGGAATTATCTTTGTTTTTGGAACAGCATAAACAATTCACTGCAGGACTTATACTATGGGGTAAGGCATCACTGAAAGACAAACAATCAAAACAAGAAGATGCGATCGAATTATATGAAGAAATTGTTACCAAAACTTCCGGGACAGAACTTGCCGAACAAGCACAAATCAAGATTTGCGAAGCATATAATGGATTGGACAAAGATCGTGCATTGAAAGAAAGTCAGAAATTTATTGCCTCTTATCCTGAAAGTATCAATACAGATAGAATACTCTTTTTGATTGCTGAAATTCACATTGCAAAAGCACAGAATAATGAGGCAATATTAGCACTCACTGATATTCTAGTGAGATTCCCCAACTCACGATTCATCAGAAAATCAAGGGAGTTGATTCGAACATTGAGAGGTGACAGTTAAGAATCAGATATCGAAAGGATGTTCATCAGGATCTTCAAGGGTGTCTCTTTCTTGATCTGCATTGACTTTATTTCCAATCATCAAAATGAGACCTCGAATAAACCCCCAAAGAATATACAGTGCCATAAGGTAAAATAGATATTCCCCTTTGCTATAGACTGTTATTGCAAAAGCCAATAAGCCAAGAATGAAAATAATAGGTCTTGCTTTGAACGAACCTATCGTTGGTCGAGGCAGATTATCAAATTTTACGGTGCTAATCATTGCAAGAGAAACAATGATGATGATCAGTGTAGTGATGGGAATAAGTACATTAGGTGGTACAATCCCCGATGGTGCAAGGAATATTCCATAAGAAACAAGGGTTAATGCACCTGATGGAATAGGCATTCCGGTGAAATACAACTTATCTTCAAATCCCGCCAATTGCACATTGAACCGAGCCAATCTATACACACCTGCAAGAGCAGATAGTGATGCTATCAATATACCCATTGGTCCGAGAGTAAATAGTATAGTCTTATACAGTAAAAAGGAAGGGGCAACTCCAAATGAAACTGCATCACATAAAGAATCCAATTCAACCCCCAATTCACTAGTTGATTTGGTCAGTCGTGCCATCGTACCATCAAGCACATCAAACAATCCGGCAAGTACGATGAACATTCCAGCTTTGTTGATATCCCCTTCAGATATGGCAACAATAGCTGAAAATCCGGAAAAAAGATTAGCCAGTGTAAATAGATTTGGTATAATTGAACGCGTAATTCTCATGTAATAATTATCTTATTCGGCAGAAGTGTTAGGCAAATATGGGAGAATTTCCACTAAATACTGCGATGCTTTCTCAAGATCTTCTTTACTTCCATTATTTTCAATGACGAAATCACATTGTTCTTTTAAAGAATCATCATTGATTTGTGTCTTCATTCTTGCTGTGATTTGTTCTTTTGTCATACCTCGATCTCTGATTAATCTCTCAAATCGAGTTTCTTGATGAGAAATAACTCCAATTACATAATCAAAGCCATCTCCCAAATCAAGCTCAAATAGCAAAGCAATATCAATGATTACCACATCATGTTCTTGGGCCAATTCTTCAGCCATTGCAAACATTCTATCCAATACAAACGGATGCACAATTGCATTTAAATCAGACAAGTTTTGTAAGTCATTGGAAGCAAACACTATTTCAGCTAATTCCGGTGCATTTAACATTCCGGATTGTGCATATAATTGTTCACCAAATCGATGAATAAGTGCATTTTTTACTGTTTCATCATGCTCCATCACAAATCGTGCTTCTTTGTCTGCATTGATGATTGGAAAACCTGCTTTTTCAAATATTTCAGCAACGGTTGATTTTCCAGATCCTATACCGCCGGTAAGCCCAATCAATAGTGGTTCACCTTCAATTTCATCGTCATGATCTATATCTGAGTCTGTATTCATTCGTTTAATGCGCTTTTGGATGGAAGAAAGGGATTTTTATGGAATAATCAACTGTTTGATTCATTGGTAAATCTACGGAATTTCGCTAATTTGCCATTATTCCATCACCTATGATATTACACACCGCTTCTAGGAGTACATTAGATGAAAATTGACGTCGTGATGCCAAAAATGGGAGAATCCATTCAGGAAGGCAAAATTTTACGCTGGCTAAAAAAGCCCGGTGATAAAGTCGAACGCGACGAGATCCTCTTGGAAATCTCCACTGATAAGGTCGACACCGAAGTGCCATCACCCTCCGCAGGTATTCTGACGGCGATTTTGGCTCAGGAAAATGATACAGTTGAAGTTGGAGCCATAATCGCAGAATTAAATTCTGATGCACAAGCTACAGTTTCTGCTCCTGTTGCAACTCCGGCTCCCGCTCCTGTGGCAGCTCCGGCACCTGCTCCTGTGGCAGCCCCGGCACCTGCTCCTGTGGCAGCCCCGGCTCCCGTTGCTTCGGGATCAATGACTGATGTCGTGATGCCAAAAATGGGAGAATCAATCCAAGAAGGTAAAATCCTGCGATGGTTGAAAAAGCCCGGTGACAAAGTTGAAAGAGATGAAATCTTACTTGAAATTTCAACAGATAAAGTAGATACAGAAGTACCATCACCTGTTGCAGGAACTCTTGCAGAGCTACTTGCAGCTGAGGGTGACACAGTTGAGGTTGGCGCAGTCATAGCTCGATTGGGAATAGCAGTTTCAGTTGCTAGCGCACCTGCTCCGGCTCCTGCACCAGTAGCACCGTCACCAATAGCTGCTCCAGCACCTGTACCTGTGCAAACTGCTCCTGTTCATGCAGCACAATCTGCACCTATCACTTCCATACCGAGAACAAGCGGATCACGCTTCTATTCTCCTTTGGTTCGAACAATTGCCGAGACGGAAGGTGTTTCCTTGCAAGAATTAGATACAATTCAAGGAACAGGGATGGAAGGCAGAGTCACCAAAAATGATATACTCGGATATATCAGCAAGCGTGGCAATGCTCCTGTGATAAGCGCTCAGCCTGTGATTCAACATGTTCCGGCACCTGTACCAGCTGCTCCAATTGTTGCAACACCTGAACCTGCACCCGCTCCCGCGCCGGTACAGACATATGTTGCAGCTTCAGCTAATTCCGGTACACTGACCAAATGGGGTCAAGATGTTGAAGTCATCCCAATGGATCGCGTGCGACAAATCATTGCAGATCACATGGTTCGTTCAAAACAAACTTCACCACATGTTACAAGTGTTGGAGAAGCGGATGTTACTCAACTCGTGAATTTCCGTGAAAAGCATAAAGGTGCATTTGAACAAAGAGAAGGATTCAAGCTAACTTTGACTCCATTCTTTGCGAAAGCCATCATAGACGCTGTCAAAGAATTCCCGCTCGTGAATGTGAGTGTTGATGGTACAAATATCATCCGTCACAAAAAGATCAATCTTTCATTTGCAACAGTATTGAATGATGGGAATTTGATTGTTCCAGTGATCAAGAATGGTGATATGATGAATCTAGTTGGGGTGAGCAGATCAATCAACGATTTGGCATTAAGAGCTAGAAGCAAAAAATTATCACCTGATGAAATTTCCGGTGGTACAATTTCCATGACCAATATGGGTGCATGGGGAAGTCTTTTTGGAACTCCGGTCATCAATCAACCACAATCTGCCATCATTGGAATTTATGCGGTTCAGAAGCGACCTGTTGTTCGTGAAATGAATGGTGAAGACATGATTGCAATCAGACAAATGATGTATGTGTCCATTACATATGATCACAGAGTTATAGATGGAGTTCTTGCTTCATCATGTCTCAGAGCAATCGTTCAAAATCTTGAAAAAATGAATGAATCATCAATAGAGATATAATCTCCGTGATTCGAAACATGTTCATATCAATGTGTACTGCTTTGGCCCTAATCCTTCAGATTGGGGCTTTTGCAGTTCATTTTCATCCCCATTCTCATGAACATGAAGTACTTTCCATAGACAATAAACAAGTTGGGAAAGGGCATCATTGCGATTTATGTGATGGTATTCTTCAAATTGCTTCTCCTTCATCAATTGACATAACTATTGTCAATACCTGCTCATTACTTCCTTATTTCGAATTACCTTCTCTTTCCTCATCATCTCATTTCTCTGAAAGAGCATCCTCTCGAGCTCCTCCAATAGTGTAATTACATTTTTAATTACATCATTTGTAGGAGCAATATCATGAAGCATATCTTTGGTATTGTGCTTTTCTTATCTTTATGCTTACCATTTGCGCACGAATTAATAGCACAAATGCGTGTTTTGCATATAAGCACAATACATATACAACAGCATAGCAAAAAACCACTGTCCTCTGTACGCATTTCCTCAGGAAATACAGGTGCAATGACAGATATTTCGGGTCATGCAGATGTAACTATTTCAGTATCCGAACAGAATATCAGCTTTTCTAAAGCGGGTTATATAGGTGGATCAATTGTTATCCCGGCATCAAAAAATGATACATCTCTGACACTTATTTTACAACCTGTTGAGTTTAAGGGAAAAGCAGTTCAAGTAACAGGCGATCGGAATTCTGTGTATGGAATCGCATCGCAGGATGTGAACATCATCAAGAGTGAGACATTAGACAAGCATCGCGGACAAACTCTAGGAGAGACACTCAAGAGAGTGACCGGCCTTCATACTTTACAGACCGGACCTAGTATTTCCAAGCCAGTTTTGCGAGGAATGCACAGTCAAAGACTTTTAATAGCAAATGCAGGAATTGCACAGGAAGGTCAGCAATGGGGTTCTGAACATGCCCCAGAAATTGATGCTTTCTCCATTGGCTCGGTTGAGATTTTAAAAGGAGCAGCCGGTGTGGAATATGGTCCGGGAGCAATGGGCGGAATGATACGTATTATTCCACCTGAAATTCCGGATACAGCTCATCTACATTCTTCGATCACTTTGCAAGGACAAACAAATAATTGGCAAGGTGCATTTTCCCCTTCCTTATCATGGGGTACGCGTTTTGCAAATAATGATGCATTTGGTTTGCGCGCTCAGTTAACAGGCAAGCAAGCGGGCAATGCAAGTACCGCTGATTATGTACTTGGCAATACAGGATACACTGAGCTCAATGGACAAATTCAAGGGAAATATGCATTCTCCAGCGGGAAGAATATCCAATTCACGACAAGTTTATTTAATACCGAGCTAGGAATTTTCAAAGGGAGTCATATTTCCAATGCAAGTGATTTGCTGAGAGCTATTGAGAATGGTCATCCCTTGCAGAATTATGAATTTACTTATGATATTGGATATCCAAAACAACAGATCCAACATCGTCTTTTGAGTATTCAAGGAAATATTCCACTTGAAGGAATTGGACTCCTTGAAGCCACTTATGGCTGGCAATTCAATGATCGATCAGAATTTGATGCTCATAACTTAAGAGTACCGAAAGACTCAGCAAGTCAATTAGAACAATTGCTTATAAAACCGGCAATGCGATTGCTCTTGGAGACATATTCCGGTGATATCAAACTAAAAGCGATACAATTGGATGAGCATATCAGTGCGACAGTAGGTATTTCTAGCCAATTCCAACAAAATAAGCGTCTCGGAAAAGTAGTCTTGATTCCAGATTATTTCATGACGGCTCTTGGAGCATATGCCATCGGGAATATGATGTTTGATGACATCATTATCAGTGGTGGTGGGCGTTTTGATACAAGATCCATCAATATTGACAAATATTCATCACCCACACGATTGATCAATGACTCTGTATTGCATTATAGTGGATTTTCTCTTAGTGGTGGATTTATGTGGCAAATGCAGGAATATTTAAGACTATCCATGAATATAGGGCAAACTTGGAGACCACCTCAAGTAAATGAACTGTACAGTTATGATATTCACCATGGTACAGCGCAATTTGAAATTGGAAAAAGAGATTTGTCACCTGAACAATCACGAACCATAGATCTTGCTTTGGTGTATGACACGCATGATTTTTCTTTTGATCTATCCCTTTTTCATAATCAATTTGATGGATTCATTCTACTTCAACCTGATAGAGCACGACCAACATTAACAGTTCGTGGAAGTTTTCCCACATTTAGGTATGATCAAGTTCAAGCTGCAATGTATGGAGCAGAAATTCAGGGAGATTATACATTCGATGATTGGTTAACTTGTTCACTACAAGGTTCAATGATTCGTGGTGATAATCAAACTAGCGGAAATCCATTATTCATGATTCCTGCCGACAGGGTGAGTGGATCTTTGCATGCGCATAGAGAATCTTTTCTTGATGTGTTTGGTGATGCTTTCATTGAATTACGCATGACACATGTTCGCAGACAGGACAGATTCGACCCAAATTTAGATTATACTTCCCCACCTCCTGCATACACTTTATTTGACATCAATCTTGGTGGCACTATTCTTCATGGACCACTCAAAGGGATTGCGACCAATCTCTCATTTCAAAACATAGGTGATAGTGCTTTCCGTGATTATCTCTCTCGATATCGATATTTCGCATTGGACACAGGATTCAATTGCGTCTTTAGAATGACAATACCAATTCTTTAATTACATTTTGGAAATCAATATGAAACACTTCATCTCATCACTTTTTGCTTTGGCAATTGCAATCGGAATAAGCTCATGCGGAATCAATGATCATGATCATGATCACGATCACGATCATGATTATGCAACCACAGTGATAGTAACATTGGTCAATCAAAGTAATACAGCCGATACCATAAAAGCAGTATGGAAAGACTTGGATGGTCCGGGAGGCGCGGCACCAAGCATCATCGATACTATTTCACTTAAATCAGATATCACTTATGTAGGATCAATTGAATTATACAATGAATCCAAGACTCCAAAAACTGATATCACTCAAGAAATAAAAGCTGATGATTATGAACATCAGTTCTTTTTCACTCCTAGCTCAGGAATTGCAAGTTTGGTGGAATGGACGATTACAGACAAAGACAGAAACAATTTACCGGTTGGGTTAGCTTTCCAAGTAAAAACAAAAACAGGAACAGGAAATAAGGGAGTTATAAATATCGTATTATCCCATTATGATTCAGTAACCAAAAATGGAACAACAAAAAGCTTGGAGTCCGATATTGACATCGATTACCCGGTTATCATTGGTATTTGATAATATTCCTTTAATATCTTCATGAATTCGTATTATGGCGCTTGTAAAAGCGCCATTTTTCTTGGTAAAATGCCATAGTTCTCGTATCATTGCAGTACCCAACCCATTCATTTTTCAAGTGCATGCGCTTATGTTTCCTCGTGGAGATGATGGCTATTCAAAGAAGCGACAATCTCAGTTTTTGTCTGAGACTTTACGCTCTTGTCTGCATGTGCTCAATACGGGAAAAGGAGCCTTACCAGCCATAGAAATTATGGAAGCGCTCATTCATCATTGCATCGAAGAGGGATTTGATGCAGATGCTCTTCGCATCTCAGAGGCACTGATTGAGAGAGAGCCATTTTCATCTGATGCATGGCATTTACGAAGTCTTGCCCAGGCACATGCAGGTGATAAAGGCAATGCATTGATTTCCATAACAAAAGCATTGGCATTAAATCCGAATGATGCGGGCATACAAATCACTCATACTATGCTTCAAGAGCATTTGCTAACAAAAGATGAAGTGCTAAGTAATTATCATGCATTGCTTGAAACCCATCCGGGAAATGATGAAATACTCTATGCTTTGGGTCAATATTATGAAAAGCAAGGATTATACAAGGAAGCAATAAAAGTATTCTCTTTTCTTGAACACAGCGAGGAATTCAGCAAACATGCTTTGTCTGATTTGGGTTATTGTCATGATTGTCTTGAAGAGTATTC
>JBEEPK010000008.1:0-59943 GCA_041191145.1 Bacteroidota bacterium | reverse complement strand
ACAATTCAGTGAATGTGCCACATCAATCGCCGCTTTTGTCATGGGTGAGTATACCGCATCGCCAAAGCTCATGCAAATCACGCGCGCGCCTGCCAGAGCAGAATATACAATTGCGAGAGCTACATCATCTTCCTCTGCATTGCCCGTTGCATCAAATGCTCGGACAGTCATGAGTTTGCAATTCGGAGCAATTCCCGCTATACCGATTGCATTATTCATTTGTGCGCCGATGATACCAGCGACACTTGTACCATGTCCTTGTTCATCAATCACAATCGGGTCCGGAATTCGATCATCACCGATATTGGTAAAAGATTGATCGACAAAATCATAGCCCGTCACATCATCGGTCCAACCATTGCCGTCTTCATCGATGCCATTGATATCACCCGCTATCCCATCGCGGATTTCGGTCGATGGCCAAGTATCAAAACGACCATTTTGATTGATGTCTTCTTTTGGATTGATATAGATATTTCGCTTGAGATCAGGATGCTCGATTTCACAACCCGTGTCGATCACGGATACGAGCACATTATCCCCGCGAGCAATATCCCATGCTTTTGTGATATTCAATTCTTGCAATGCCCATTGTCTAGACCACAAAGAATCATTCGGAGCTTGCTCATCTAGTGCATAGGAGATCATCGGACCATACACAATGAGTCCCGGAATATTCAATTTCAGGATATCTAATTCACTTTCAGAATCAATAATGAGGAAATGCTTGAGAGACTCAAGAGCGCTTTTGCTCTTGGGGGACAAGACTTTTTCCCCTTTATCATTTGATGATATGGATATGCTTTCAAATGGGAAGCGGACAGTAATCTTCTTCTCTTGAAGCAAAGAAATGACTCTATCTTTGACGTCCTGGTCAATTTTAGCCACATATTCTTTGCCATTCAGTGGTAGGGTGTAATAACGCAGTAATAAGCTCATTACAAGCAAGATGTGGATTACTTTTCTTCTATTTTCGCCAAGAGGTGAACTATTCATTGTTTATGGTGAAGATTACGGAAAATTTCTTTGTCTATCGCCTTTCCAAGCCGTAAATTAGCAATAATAGAAATATACCATTTTGTTTTCCACTTCTATGCAAGGAGCTATATGCGCACATCGTGGAATATGACTTCGTTGATTCTTGGCATATTTGTCATTGCATTCGCATTGACCAATACTGGTTGTACACCCAAAGTCACCGATGAACAATTACTGAAACTCCGTGAACTCAAGGAGCAAGCAGCCCGTTTGGAAACTGATATTAAAAAGAAAGAAGCTGAAAAATCAGCTCTTGAAAAAGAGGTTTCCGCTCGCCAAGCTGAAGCAAAGCAGTCTCAGCAGAATAAAGAGTTCATTCAACAAAAACTTCAAACATGGCCGAATTCATGGCCTGACTTTGTTCCTCCTTCAACCGAGGGTGTTATTGAAACAACACCTGCACCTGAGGTTAAAAAGAAGAAAGGCAAAAAATAATCCATCCATGAATTCTGAATTTGGAGACTGAAATGAAATATATGTATTCAATACTTGTGCTTGTCGCCTTAACTGTGGCAACACCAATATTTGCTCAAGACCCACCGCCCGATTGCAATTCAACTGAAGCGCAAATGAAAGCGAATAAATACACCAAAGATCAAGGTGATATTTGCATCAAGGAATGGGAACAAAAAGTAAAAGAGTTGCAAGATCGCTTGAATGCGCTCAATACTTCCATTGGTTCATTGAATCAAAATCTCAGTGATGCAAATACATCATTGCAGACAAGCAATAATGAAATCGCGCAATTGCTCAATGCAACACAAAGACAAATCGAAGAATTTGGTCAAAGACTTGGTGTTCTGGAAGGCAAAACTCGCTCAATGAAAGGCATGAATGATGCACAATTGTCCGAGAAATACGATGATGTGAGTTCACTTGAAAATGAACTAAATAAAATGCGTGGCGAAAAAATCGCATTATATCCTTCTTATTTCAATCGCATCATTGATCTTGCTCGTGATATCCGTTCATTGTACAGAACCAAGCCTACAAAAGACTATGTCGTTGGTACATGGGCTGATGATCGTGACTGTTTGTGGAATATAGCAGGCAAGGCAGAGATTTACAATGATGCTCTCTTGTGGCCAAAAGTATGGCAATCAAATACCGAAATTATTCGTAATCCTGATGTCATTTTCCCCGGTCAGCGTTTGACACTTCCTGCGGCTGCTCCAAAAACATCTGATGAGATGAAAGCTGAGCGTGCATATTGGAAGAAAAAGCGTTCTGCTGCAGCTGCTGCTCAAAGAGCTGTTGAGCAATCAAATACGCAAAATCCCGGAACAGTCAAGTAATGCCTACTTGCAGAAATGCAACTCACATGCTTGTGCATTGAATAATTGTGCCCCTCGCGAATGCTCGTGAGGGGTTTTTTATTTCCACTTAATCACCAATACATGGATAGCATCGAAAAGAAAGTCAAGATTGGAGAAACCGATCTCTCTGCACTTTTGGGGTATAATGATCTCTATCTCACCATGCTTGAATCACGATTTCAATCTAGCATCTCAGTTCGAGGTGATACTGTTATCATTCGTGGCGAACCAGCTGAAGTGAAGATGATTGAAAAAACATTAAGTGAATTGCAATATATACTTGGTAGAAAAGGAATTCTGACACAAGATGATGTTAGCTCTGTATTGCAATTTGCAGATTCGACAATGCCACAGGAAGGTCAGACAAAACCCAATGAAATTTCACTCAATACCATTGTCTTGTCCGGCAAAAGAGAGACCATTAAGCCGAGAAATAAGCATCAGGCAGAAATGGTTTCCAAAGTGATGAATAATGATCTGTGCTTTGCAATTGGTCCTGCGGGAACGGGTAAAACATATCTTGCAGTAGCACTTGCACTTGCCGCATTGAAGAATAATGAAGTCACTCGAATCGTACTCTCTCGTCCTGCCGTTGAAGCAGGTGAATCATTGGGTTTTTTGCCGGGTGATTTATCAGAAAAAGTGGATCCGTATTTGAGACCCCTTCTTGATGCAATCACTGATATGGTTTCGGCTGAGAAGTTTCGTAGCATGAGCGAAAAACGGATTATTGAGATCGTGCCTCTTGCCTATATGCGTGGAAGAACATTGAATAATTCATTCATCATTCTTGATGAAGCGCAGAATGCCACACGCACACAGATGAAAATGTTTTTGACTCGACTCGGTAGAAATTCAAAATGCATCGTAACAGGTGATATCACTCAGATTGATTTGCCTTATAAGAAAGATTCGGGTTTGGTTGATGTTGAGAAAATCCTGCAATCAATTCCTGGTATTGAATTCGTGTATTTTGATAAAGCAGATGTTGTTCGACATCGCCTTGTTGCCGATATCATCCATGCTTATGAGTTGAGTGATCAGGCATTGCAGAAACACTCTGATAAGTCACAGGAATAATCATGAATTGCAGAGATCATGCATCGGAAATCGCAGTTCACTATGATGCAATTGCTGCATTATGGGATGCCGAACAAAAGGATTCCTCCTATGGGACGGAAGCGCTGATGCGAGCAATCACTATGTGTGGCACGGAACATAAACGCAGAAATGCATTGGACATCGGTTGCGGTTCTGGTGGTAGAATGGTTCGATTGCTGGAAGGACATGCATTTCAAGTGACAGGACTCGATTGCTCAGAAAAGATGCTCGCGATTGCGCATGAGCAACATCCTGCAGGAACATGGCTTCATGGCGATATCATGCATTGGAAAACAAGTGAACGATATGATTTGATACTTGCTTGGGACAGTATCTTTCATGTACCCTTTGATAAGCAGGAAGATGTATTGAATTCTATTTGCGATATGCTGAAGCAGGATGGAATACTCATTTACACGATCGGTGATGAAATCGGTGAACATATCTCTGATTGGCATGATCGCTTATTTTATTATAGCTCACTCGGGATTGAAAAGAATCTTGATATTCTCTCAAAAAATAAATGTCACTTAAGACATCTCGAGCTTGATCAATTTCCCCTGAAACATTGCATCATCATCGCAA
Source organism: Bacteroidota bacterium (assembly GCA_041191145.1). Lineage (GTDB taxonomy): Bacteria > Bacteroidota > Ignavibacteria > Kapaibacteriales > UBA961 > UBA961. The sequence continues at coordinate 55,903 of JBEEPK010000008.1, read as the reverse complement.
AGAAAATGTAAAATCAATACACGATTTCTTTTGCTATATGTCTTGACATATCCTCACCCGCGAGCATTGAAAGGAGATTCAATGCAAAGTCGATGCTACAACCCGCTCCCTGACATGTTATCACATTCTCATTAATCACAATTTTCTCATCAATATATTCATATCGTGGTTCGATAAGATGTCTTACCCCTTTATGCGAAGTCATGGGCGTACCTTGGGGCAATAAATCATAAGCGACCAATACACTTGGGCTTGCACACATTGCTCCGATGATGGAATTGCGTTTTACATGTGCGCGTAGAATGCGCTCAATATGTGGATGATTGGAGAATGTATCTGCGGCTCTGGAACCACCCGGCAAAACGATGGCAAGATATTCTTCATCATCGGCGATATGTTCGAAAGTGACATCAGGCAGAAATTTCATACCTCTCGATGCAGTGATGATTTCACTCTCACCGGCAACAATCACATTGAGTCCGCCTCTACGAAGAATGTCGCAAACAGTCACGGCTTCCATTTCTTCGACGCCGGATGCTATAAATACCAATACCGTTGAATGATGTTCTACCATTGTTTCCTCTGCTGCTTTGGAAGATATGGAAAAAGGATGTCTCGCAATCGAAACATCCTTTATATTCATCGAGAAATAAATTTATTGAGTCAAGATCAATTGATTGCGTGTTGACTCTTTGCCGTGAACGACATTGAGTGAGAAGAACTCGCGACTTGGTTTTACTCTGCTTTCAAATTCACTTCTGAATTTTTTCAAGAAACCTTTCACAGGCCATGCTGCGCCTTCGCCCAATGCACAAATTGTATTACCTTCGATATTGGATGCGACACTGAAAAGCAAGTCCACATCATGTGTCGTGGCATCACCTTTAACCATGCGCTTCAAAATCTTTTCCATCCAACCACAACCTTCACGGCATGGTGTACATTGTCCGCAAGATTCATGATGGTAAAAATGTGCGAGTCTGAGCAGTACTTTCACAAGATCTGTATCCTCATCCATCACCATCACGCCTGCAGTACCGATATAAGATCCAAATTCTTTGAGTGATTCATTGTCCATCAATACTCTGTCAACTTCATCCGGATGGATTGGAGGCATGGAGCTTCCGCCGGGAATGATTGCTTTGATTTTCTTGCCACCTGGAATTCCGCCACCGATATCATAAATAACATCTTTGAGTGGAATGCCGGTCGGTAATTCATACACACCCGGTTTATTGATATGACCGGATAAACCAAAAAGCAATGTTCCGGGATGCTTTGCTGCACCGATTTTGCTATAAGCATCAGAACCGATCGCCAAAATAGGTGGTACTGTTGCGAGTGTTTCAACATTATTGATTGTCGTCGGGCAACCCCAAAGACCTTTATTCGCCGGAAATGGTGGTTTGAAGCGCGGATAAGCTCTTTCGCCTTCAATGGAATTCATCAGTGAGGTTTCTTCTCCGCATACATAAGCACCAGCGCCTTTATGTACAACGATGTCCATGCTGAATGAAGTATTGAAGGTTGACTTCATTCCTTCACCAATAAATCCCTTGGCATATGCTTCTTTCACAGCAACTTCAGCACAACGAACCCATTTATGGTATTCACCGCGAATATAAATGAATGCTTTTGTGATGCCCATTGCATATCCAGCAATGAGAATCCCTTCAATCAATTGATGCGGATTATATTCTAGAATTTGTCTGTCTTTGAATGATCCCGGTTCGGATTCATCACCATTAATCGCAAGATATTTTGGTTTGTCATTGGACTTGGGCATGAAACTCCATTTCATACCTGTGGAGAAACAAGCTCCACCGCGACCGCGCAAGCCGGAGGCCTTCACTTCATTGATGACATCATCGGGTGACATCCCGGAGAGTGCTTTGCGGATTTGATCATATCCGCCATTGGCTGTGTACACATCGATCCTGTGCAGATCTTTGACCTGAGGAAGAACAAGATGAGGAATAGTATACATGAATTATCGGCCTTCAAACTTCATTGAAAAAACATGGGCAAATATAGTGTTTTTTGCGGAGCAAATGCCCATGAGGATAAGTCTTAAGCAAGGAAAAAAGTTTCATCAAAACTCATAGTGAATCTTCGTGATATTGTATTTTCCATAGGAGAAATCACCTGAAGAGAGATTCCATACAAATTCAACCGACATTGGAATGCGCATTCCTTCAATAATGGCATGGGAAGAGCATTTTAGAGTGAATTTTGATTTTTCGAATGAGCTGCGGAAATCGCGGTATTTGTCTTCTGTGATGATTTCAATGATATCGTATTCATCATTAAACACAAAGATGGCTGTAACATGAATAGAACCATAATGCAAGACGGCTTCGGCTCTATGCGAATCAAGTTCTCGCCAAGTAAGAAGATTTGTTGGAATGAGAGCAGTTGGAAACCAGATAGCTTCCATGAGATAACGCGTTAGCAATGAGGTATCTGCTTCATGTCCTGAGGGATTCAATAGTGTGAATAATCCCAAAAATTTCACAGATCCAAATCCTTTTCCATCAAGGAGTTCAAGCCATGCAATTTTGGATGGGATGATGCTGCCTCCAAAACGAGCTTTCCAAATGAATCCGGGTTTTGTTGCAAGATAATGTCCATCTGCTCTGGAAGGTGACCAATCACCGTCTGGCGAAGTGCGGAATTCCCCATTCTGTTTGATGTTTGCAAAATGAATCATGCGTTTATTTTCTCCGATTGCTTTACGGAGATACTGCTTTACCGGCTCAGGACATGATTGAATCGCCCCTTCGATAGTCACATGAGAGGTACTGCCGATAGACATTTCGCGTAGATTGCGAATGCCTTTCTTCACGCTTCTTCGAACTTGTAATGTTACGATCAAAGCGAGAGTGAGAAAACTGACAATAATCCCTATCAGGATCAGTATAAGCCGTAAGTCCATGTTCTTTAATCTTCAATTCACCATGATTCATTGCTTTCTGAAAAGCAAATGAAAGAAATCATTCCTGTTCTTGATCAGGATTTTTTGAAGCAGGATTGCGCTGTGCATTACGAAGCGAAAGATCTTCTCTTTTAATTGGGAATGATGATTTCGCATTCTGCACATCATCACGAATAGTTCGAGCAGCTTCGCGCAATGTTTGCATGTGCTTGCGGAGTCGAACGCCTGCCTCTTTATTGCGTGCATTATAGAACTTGTCGAAGTCCTTTTCAAAGCTCTGTACGAGCTTGAGCAATTCCTGATAATGTTCTGTTGCCATGCTATACCTCTTACAACAAATAATCAGCGGTAATATCGGTAAAAGTTTTCATCGAATAAAAACGGAAATCATCCGGGTTCAATCGTTCATCTATATTTAAGCGTATGCGAATAAGATATTTGATCATGAGTTTGGACAATCTGGAAATAGGACCCTTGGTGAGATAGGCCGCCATATCAGGATGCACATGCAATTCTATGCCAAAATCCAATTGCTGGGCACGGAATATGCGTATCCAATGTTCGATTTCTTGGAAAATGAGTGATCGAGAATGAATGCGTCCTGCACCATCGCATGTAGGACATGTATCGGAAAGTCTTTCTGAAATCGCCTGACGAATCCTTTGTCTTGTGATCTGCAAGAGTCCGAGTTGCGTAATGGGATATACCACGGTCTTGGCTCTGTCTCGCGATAATTCCCGTTTCATTTCATTGTAAATCTTTTTGCGATTTTCTTCTAATTGCATATCGATAAAATCGATAATGATCATTCCGCCGATATCTCGCAATCGCAATTGTCTGGCAGCCACTTTGAGTGCTTCCATATTGGTTTTGAATGCAATCTTTTCTTGTTCTGCCTCGCCGGCTGAGGATCGACCGCTATTGACATCTATTACATGCAATGCTTCGGTCTGATCTAACACTATGGAACCACCATTCGGTAATTTGACTGTGCGCTCATAGGTTTCGCGAATAGATTTTTCAATTCCGAAATAGTCAAACAATGGCTTCTTGCCTTGATATAATGCGATTTTTGCCTGTAAATCCGGATCTGCGATACCGAGATAATTCATTGTTTCTTTATGCTGATGCATGGAATCGAATACGACTCTTTGCACATCTTCGGAGAATAAATCTCTTATAACGCTGCCCGCCAAACTCTTGTCACGATAGAGAAGCGAAGGAGCTTTTGCCTTCATGACATTTGCTTCCATTTCGCGCCATTGCTCCATGAGTAATGCCCAATCTCTTTGAAGTTCAATGTCAGATCTGTCCTCAGCGGCAGTTCGAATGATGCAACCGATACCTTCGGGAACGAATCCTTTTGCGATGGAACGAAGTCTTTTGCGTTCTTTCAATGAAGGGATCTTTTTAGAAACACCAACCAATTGTTCGAATGGAAGAAGCACCATGTATCTACCGGGAAGACCGATTTTTGTGGTGACTCGTACGCCTTTTGAGGAATAACCCTCACGCACCACTTGTACGATGATTGTTTGCTTCGGCTGCAAATTGATGCTTATTGTTCCGCTTCTCTTTGTGCTGAATGTTGGAAGTGGCTTTGCATTGCCTTGTTTCTCTGGCATCTTTTTGATGCGTAAAGCAATTGCCGCGGAATCAGAAATTATAGGTTTTTCTTCTATCACAGGAGCAGTTTGCGACACTTTCATGGATTCAATAAATGCCTTGAAACCCAATGGTTTGCCAACCGTTGGTTTATCTAGCATTTCCGCAATCATTTCTTGAATGTCTGCTTCGACGATATCTGAAGGAGGAATATGCACTCCATGAGGAGGCGCAAAATCCATGCGAATAAATCCCTTATCGGGTTTCTCAATGTGCTTTGCATGTTGCTTTGGAATTTCATCATCATCTTCATCATCGGTGCTGAATGATTCTTCAAGCGAGGAATCAACATCGGAGAAATGTAGAAATGCACCTTGATTCAAACCGATATCAACAAATGCCGCATTCATCCCTTGAATGATCTTCTCAACACGACCCATATAGACATTCCCCACATAGCGCTCTTTATCTGGCACCTCAACAAACAATTCAGCCAATTCACCTTGCTCTGTGATTGCGATTCTTGTTTCATTCAATGTGGAGGATATTAAAATTTCTTTATTCATTCATTCCTTTCTAGTGCCCATTATGGCAATTGCCTGAGACATTATTGTCTATGGCAAATTTACTTAAAATTCGACAATGAAAGTCCAATATCCAAATGAAATCTCGGAAAAAGCCACCGAAATAAAATGAATGATGAAAATTATCGTCAATTCGGCCTGTTTTTAGACATAAATAAGCGTAAATTTGTTGAAAAAAAGCCAAAAGAGAGTTAATACAGAGGTATAAAACAATGAATCAAGAACATGATGAAGAAATGGAGCAGCAATCCATCAATGAGGAATCCATGGAATATTCAGGTGATGAATTGAGTGATATCGAAAGAGTGGAGCAAGAAAGAGATGATTTTCGGGATCAATTGCTGAGAAAATCTGCGGAATTCGAGAATTATCGCAGAAGAACAATGAAAGAAAAGCAGGACTTGATTGAATTTGCCAATGAGCATTTGATCATAAAAATGCTTCCTGTTGTTGATGATTTACATACTGCATTGGAAGCTGCTAAAAAATCTTCTGATTCTGCGGGCTTTTTGAAAGGCGTTGAAATGATTTACACCAAAGCAATCAAGATTTTTGAAGATGCCGGTGTATTTCCGATTGAAACAGCTCCCGGTGAACCATTTAATGTTGAAATGCATGAAGCTTTGGCACATATGCCATCTAATGATGCACCGGAAGGACATGTTCTTCAGGAAATACAGCGCGGATATAAGTTGCGTGAAAAAGTGATCCGCCACACGAAAGTTGTCACATCAGCGGGTAATCCCGAATAATCATATAGAAGACCAACATGAGCAAAAGAGATTATTATGAAGTGCTTGGATTAGGCAAGCAAGCAGGAGCTGATGAAATTAAGTCGGCATATCGCAAACTTGCACTGCAATATCATCCTGATCGCAATCCGGACAATAAAGAAGCGGAAGATAAATTCAAAGAAGCCACCGAGGCATTTGAGGTATTGAGCGATGACAATAAACGCGCTCGATATGATCGTTTTGGTCATGATGGAATGAAGAGTGGACAAGACTTCCACTCATCACAAAATATGAATGATGTGTTCAGTGTATTTAATCAATTCTTTGGTGGGGCCGCAGGTGGGTCCATATTCGATGAATTTTTCGGTGGGGGACAGCAAAGAAGATCACCTTCCATGGGACAACCCGGACAAGACATGCGTGTTCGCATGCAATTGACACTAGAAGAAATTGCAAAAGGTGTATCAAAGACTCTGAAAATCAAGAAATTCTGTACTTGTGAAACATGTTCCGGAACGGGTGCAAAGGGTGGATCCGGATATACCACATGTTCGGCATGTAATGGTGCAGGCGAGGTCAGACAAATCTCACGCTCAATGTTTGGTCAATTCGTGAATATAGCTCCTTGTGCAAATTGTTCTGGCTCAGGTAAAATCATTAAGGATTTATGCAATACTTGCAATGGCGAAGGTAGAATTGCGGGTGAAAGCACTGAAACCGTTGATGTTCCCGCTGGCGTGAGTGAAGGTAATTATATCCCTCTGCGAGGTAGAGGCAATGCCGGCAGAAGAGGTGGCGATGCAGGTGATGTGCTGATCATGATTGAAGAAAAAGAACATTCGCATTTTATTCGTGAACAAGATGACATACTCTTTGAATTGGTGGTGAGCTATCCGGAAGCAGCACTAGGAGCTAAAGTTGAAGTGCCAACACTCTATGGGTTTGAAGAAATTAGCATCAGAGCAGGTACCCAACCCGGTACAGTGATTACACTTCGAGAAAAAGGCATCAAACATTTGCAGTCGAGTGGAAGAGGACATCAACATGTTCATGTCAATGTGCATGTTCCAACTTCTCTGAATTCAGAAGAGAAGAAGATGCTCAAGGATCTTGCACTGTCTGATCACATCAATCCTGTGAGAGATTTTGGCGATGATCATTCAGAATCAGTAAAGAAATCGGCGTTTTTCGATAAAATGAAGGGAGCATTTTCAGGGTAAATTAAATTGTTGATTCAGGGGAAATTACATGCAGAAGTTATCAAGAAAAGAACAATTTCATTTGTTCTTGCAAACAGCATTTGGTTTTACAAAACAGGAAGTAATCATTCTCTTGATCTTTCTGTGTGGTGGAATAACCGGTATGATTGTGCGAAGAACGGGTACAATTTCACTTGCCGGATTGAGGACGCAAGAGGGAATTCAAAGGGCAAATCACATCATTGATAGCATTCTCAAAGCTGAAGATGCAAGAGTTGATTCAGTGCTGGCGGGCAGCATGATTCATGACTCCATGCCTTCATTATTGGATAAAGATATAGGTGTTCAATTTCCAAAGAAAGAAGCAAAAACTCCAGCAATCATTGATTTAAATACTGCCTCTAAATCAGCTTTGATGAATATACCCGGTATTGGTCCCTCCACTGCAGAGAAGATTATGGAATATAGAAAAGAGCAAGCATTCATGACTATTGAAGACATCATGAATGTGAAGGGGATTGGCGAGAAAAAATATGAAAAGATGAAACAATGGCTCAAAGTTGGGAAGAAGTCCGTTAAGACATCGAATCAATGATAGTTTTCAGTTGCATCACGGCCATTTCAACTTCTTCGATTGTATTATCTTTACAAAAAGAAAAACGAACTGCCGCTTTTGCTTCTTTGTCGCTAAGTCCAATTGCTTGAAGTACATGCGAAGGTTGCTGGCTTCCTGAAACGCAAGCCGAGCCATTTGAAACAGCAATACCGACCATATCCATCAATTGAAGAATGGATTCTCCATCAGAAATCTTTGAGAAAGAGATATTAAGAATGCTTGGCAATGTGATGGCATCATCCATGGGAGTATTGATTCTCGCCTGTGGGATATGCTGAGAAATCATAGACCGCATCTGTGATTGCAAAGCGCGCATATGTTTATCTCGAGCTTCCATGTTGTTCATCGCCTTTCTAGCTGCCATTTGAAAACCCACGATGAGAGCTGGTGATTCTGTACCTGCCCGACGATTTCTTTCTTGTCCACCGCCTTGTTGATGCGACTTAAAATCAATGCCTTTGCGGATGAACATGGCGCCAATTCCTTTGGGACCATGGATTTTGTGGGCAGACATGGACAAAAAATCAACATGCATTTCATCGATATCGATCGGAATCTTCCCATAACTCTGAACTGCATCTGAGTGAACATATGAGGTTTCCGGAAGAAGTGATTGTACTGAAGCGATATCTTGAATTGTCCCAATTTCATTATTAGCATGCATAAAACTGACCAAACATCGTGCGCTTGGCATGAGTTTTTGCCAATCGGGAAGTACTCTTCCCAAAGTATCCACAGGAGCAATGGCGGTGCTAAACCCTTGGCTTTTAAGCCATTCCGCAGGATATTCGACGGCATGATGTTCTATTGAAGAGATGAGGAGAGAATCCACCAGATCGGATTCGATGCATACACTTTTTAGGATGGCATTATTTGATTCAGTGCCACCGCTTGTGAAGATAATTTCTGCCGGATGAGCATTGATTGAGGAAGCAATTTCTTCTCTTGCTTCTTCAATTGCTACTCTTGCTTGTCTACCTAAACCATAAGCTGATGAAGCATTGCCAAAATTTCCTTTCATCCAAGGCAACATTGCCTCTAAAATTTCTTCATCAATTTGAGTAGTGGCTGAATTATCTAAATATATCATGGAATGTACAAATGTGGATAACTTATTCACAGTGGTTATTGCCTGCAAAAGTATGGAATTATGTGGAAAATCTCCTAGAATCAGTACTTTCAAGGAATTAATTGATGTTGATAACTTTTTGTGAAATCATGGTCAGGAATTTAGGTTATACATTGTCTAACTATGTACAAGGGGAAATATAAACCCCAAACAATGGAAAAATTCTTTGTCCATAGGGTTGTTAATCAATATATTGCGTTTCGGTGACAAAGAACCCTTTGTTCATTTGATGAAATTATCCACACTTAATACTATGGAGTGTACCATGAAATCGAAAAACATGATCATGGCATTTGTTTTGAGCGCATTCATTGCTGCTCCTGTAATGATGACAGCAGACTGCGGAACAAAGACAAAAGCAGAATGCTCAAAAGAAGCATCCAAAGAAGACGGTATGGCATGCTGCAAGAAGAAAATGAGCTCTAAAGAAGCCAAAGGCGACAATTGCTCAAAAACTTCTGCAGACAATGCAAAAAAAGAAGTAGCTCCTAAAAACTAATAACTCATGGATTAATCCATGGGCAAAACACTGAGCTAATAACCCATGGATTAATCCATGGGCAAAACACTGAGCTAATAACCCATGGATTAATCCATGGGCAAAACCACGAGCGGCCCAGACCACGAGTATACAAACCACGGATTTATCCGTGGTACACAGGTCATCCGCGGTAGGCTCAGACCACGGCCCATACCACGAGTATACAAACCACGGATTTATCCGTGGTACACAGGTCATCCGTGGTTCATAGTTCAGGTGCTGTGCACAGGTCATCCGTGGTACATATGTCGGGCTCGGTAGGCTCAGACCACAGTCCGAACTACGCGTCCAAACCACAGATTAATCCGTGGAATGAAATAGGTAAGCCTTGTGATTTTTCACAAGGCTTATGATATCAATAATTACAATAAAACATGGATTTAATGCAGATTTTGCATTAGTCCACATTGCATTACTGTCTTAGGTCTTCAAGCGGAGTCAAGATATGTCAAAAGGCGGCGCCGGCAAGGTTTATTTCGTTCTCTATCTTGCAGTTATTCTCGAACTTCTCATCATCATCGTTGAACGCGATGAAGCTGAGGAGCATTTGATGAAGAAACAGCAGGAATCCATGCGCATCGTGGAAAGCATTTTGACTCAATTGCAGTCAGGTGCAGGAACCGAGGGGATTAATACAAGACCTCAGGATGCCATTGTTCTATCTGAAAAGCTCCCGGCTGAACAGCAGAAGTTCTTCAAGAAATTCCGTACATATTATATCGAAGTTGGTGTGACAGATGTTGCTTCAGCATTGAATATGGAAGGAATGGATGATGCGCAAAAGAAAGAGAAAATTGAAACATTGAAGAAGCTCGCCAATGTGCAGGAGCTTCAATATGAGGTGTATTATAATCCAAGCAAAGAGGTCGATGTTCCCCCATCACCTGCACCTTCTGAATTTAAAAAAGTTCAGTCATCGCCCCAAGCCGGGATGAAGCTTGCGAATCCACCAAATGCCACATCACCTGAATCTTGGGAATTGCAGGCAACGCGTAAATTGGAATTGAATACGAGTTCAATGAAGGATTATAAAGAACCCGTTTACTCAGAGGCAACTGTTAAAACCGGTGACATCGTCCAATTTGCACCTCCGGATTCTGCAAGAGTCAATCGCATATTTGGCTATTCCGTAGAAAAGACTGAAAGACTTCGTACATCAAACAATCAAAAACTTACGAAGCGTGCATTTGTATGTAATTTCCAACCACCGAGCAAACCTGGTTGGTATAAGCTTCGTTTTAGTTCTCAGACTAATCGTATCATGGGTATTTCCGCTGATCAAAAATTCAATTCATTGAAGGATGATCAGAAGGTGAATATTGGTACGGTTCAATTGAAGGTGAAAGATTTGAAAAGTGTTCAGCGCCAGTTGGCTGAGCAATTGGCAGGTACCGGAATTCCTTCTGCAGATGCATTTGCGAATGGTACACTTGACGTAGACAAATTCAATGATGGATTAGAAAAAGCAAAAGAAAAAGTCACGAAAAGTGGCGATGGTGAAAAATCCAGTCAGAGTGCAAGCCGCATTGACTTATTTGGATATATCGCAAAGTTGTTGTCACCCGGTAGATACACCACATTCGATCAGAACAAAGGTAGTATCGAGATTGATATTTTTGTTCAGCAACCTGAGATCGAACAAGAAGATCCCATCATCACATGGGATGACAATGGTCAGATCTACTCATTTGACAAAGCTGGAAAATATGTCGCAACATTTGTTGCAAATCTTTATGACAAAGCAACTCCATCTATTCAATTCAATGGTTCAAACTCAGGTGTGACAATCACCAAAGTAGGTCCAACGAGTGGAAATGGAAAAGCAGGTCGTTATAAAGTTGAAGTAAACAGAGATCTTGCTCCTGGTGAATATAAAATGACGGCATCACTTGCCTCTGCAGGTAAAACTGTTGTGGAAGAATTGAACCTTAAAGTTTTCTCTACAGGATTAGCAACTGTCAAAACAGAAGACGGACAAGATGTTCGGAATGAAGAGGAAATCACAGGATTGGTGAAATCCCTATCCAAGGGTGATGCTCTTGAATTTACTGCTGTACCCACTTCAGGAAGCACAATACCAGGAAGCCAGTTTAGAACAATCATTGAAGGAACTGCCAAGAAATCACCCGTGATAGGCTTGCAAGTTGGTTCGAATGATGGTTATAATGTCCCACTAGATGCAGACAAAGTTAGTGTGAGGATTGTATGGCAAGATCCAAAGGATCAAGCCATCCAAGTTCAAATTTTCCCAACAGACGGATCGAATGCTGTTGAGACACAACCAGGTCCAAAGCGTCCTCGTATTGTTTGTGGAGATGCATCCCGAATCACAGATGCTAAAACCCCTGTATTCTTTGTGAATGTTGAGATAAAAGCACCTTCATATCCAGATATCACCCCAACTATCAAAGGTGTGAAATTTGAATTGAAGGAACAAAATGTGAAAGGCTATAAAGTTGTTCCTGTTGGTGAACCGAAACTATCAGCCGGCAAATGGACACAAAGTTATAAACTCGATGGCAAGATTCCTGTTCCAAGAGGTACAGGTGGATCCATCAAAATAACTGCAAAGGCTGCTGCTCAGTTGCCAAATGGAGAAACATCTCCTGAAGCAACGAAGTCTTGCAAGTTCAATATTGTATTTTAATTTTTTTCATGCTATCCCCCACGTAATCCCGGAGAAAGCAGATAATGAGTTCAAGATTTGTTAGACCTATGACAGTACTTCCCTTACTGTTTATGTTGGTCATCACTGCAGTTCAGTTGCAATCGCAGCAAACTGCACAGATCCGATCAATCCTCGGAAAATTCAAGAGTTATCGATACTCAAATGTGTTCCTATTCCAAGTGGATGATGGAACAGTTTCAGCCATCAATCCATTATTGGGTGTTCCAGAACCCAAGATGAATGCTGCTGCCAATAGATCAAAGAAGAAAGATCAAGTTCAGGAAGCCATCGATGAAGGCGAAGTTGATGTTGCCGGCTATTTGAAGACAAATGGTGGCGGGAACATGAATAATGATGATAGAGAATATGAAAAGTACTATCGTCTTTATACAAAGTGGCAAGATGAATTGTTCAGCCGTGCATATATCGTTACAACTCGATTTCGCACTGGAGAGCCATTTGAGATTATCGGTTTATTGACTTCCGGTAATAAAGAAATGGTGTCCAAGATTGATGAAAATATCGATCCTCCAAAGGGCATCTTTCTTGCAAATGATTTACAAAGAGTAGGTTCGCCCGACACTTTAGGAATTGCAAAGACATTATATGAATATCTTGAAAGAAAGATTCTTCAAAATGATGCTGAAAATGTAACTGCAGAAGCACAAGGCATTGGTGAGGATGCAACATTTCTTCCACAGAAATATGGTACAACCTATCCAATCAATGAAGATGATATTCAACAATATCTTCGCATTACTGATGGACAGCCCCAAGAATATGATTCACCAAATGAATTGACAATCGGTTTATTCGATTTGATTCGCTTCCGCCATTATGGAAAATTGGATGAATTTGATGAAGAGGGAAATCTCATTCCGGATGAGGCAGAAGGTGATTCTTCCGTAAAAAGAATTTATAATAAGAATCTACCTCTCTATGGAGTTGAATTGCGCTATGGCATGCCAGAGATTAACTATCCTTCTTTATGGAGCGAGCGCATGACCCTTAATGTGATGTGGCAATCCAATAAGTTTGGTATTGTTCTTCCAACAAACGGTTGGTCATCACTTGCAACAGATGTGTTTAGCGCTCAGCGTAAATTGACACATGCTGGTCTCGGAATTTATGGATCATTGGATTTCCCGATCAAGCTTGTGAATCAAGGCGGAGTGTTTAACTTCAATGGTAGCTATGTATTTGGTCCAGCGGCAACTAATCCCGTTTCGACACAATTCATGTTTGCCGGTCGTAATACAAGCGGTCAATCAGACTCAGCTTCATATCGTTCACTTGACTTGAGCTATTTACCTCGTTTCCATGCACAAGCACATTATTCATTTGCCGTTGACATTGATAGAACCGCATTCTTCCGCTTCAAACTTGGCGCGACAATGTATGTCATTCAGCGCTTTGCTGAATTAGAACAGCAAAATGGCAATGATGAAAATGGCCGTCCTATTTATGAGAAGAAGAATCGTCAGATCGATCAATATTCATATGATGATCTCTCAACATTGAATCGTTTCGATCAATTGAAGATTGCTGCAATGAATGGTCTTCAGGGTTCAGAAGTTGTTGCAGGTCTCTCAGGACGCATTGAATTCATGAATAGATCACGCACTGTACCCTGGGGAGCTTCCATGCAATTCTTCGATGGATCTATTTCCGGAGATGTATGGGCACAGGTTCCAGTTGTTAATGGTTTCGATTTAAGAATTATGGCACAATATTTTCAGGTTGCTTTACGCGATCCTAAGCCATGGGAAGAGCAAACAATTGTACAGCCATCATTACAGATGTTGTTCAATTTCTAATTCAGTGCGAAGCAATGGTAATTGCCATTGTTAATTTGAGTGATAACTTACGATATAAATGGTGATGAAAACCATGATCAAACAACGATACTTGCATAACTTCCTTCTGGCCATCTTTATGATGAGCGGATTTGGATTCATGACTCTTCAAGCGCAAACAAGTGATTCGCTTGCACTTGCGAATTTGAAATCCGTCGATCCCGGTCTATTGCCTTATTTCCCTCGTTGGAGTGTATGCGAGCCGAATTTGCAATTGCAGATATTTCAAGTATTCAAATTGGATGGTAGATCTGCAGATAATCTTGATATGCGAAATATTCAGATTACATCTGCACCAATCAAAGACCCCAAGAATCCTGAATTCAATATCTTGCTTGTGGAATGCGGCAAAGAAAAAATGACCGCAGATCAAGTGGAATCCAAACTAAAATCTTTGGTTCCATTATTGATCAATCCTAAAAGACCATATTGCTATCAAGATGTTCCGGTAGCTTCTGCTCCATCCCAGGCACAAATTGAAGCAATCACGAATTATTTGGAGATGCCAACTAATACGACACATTCATACTCTTTGTCAGCATTTGAGCAAACGCTCAAGATCGGTAAAGAAGATGGATATTGGATTCGTTCACAGATTGGAACAGAAGGCGCCGGTATGCCATTTGTTTCTTCCGGTGAAGCCAAGGTAATGGTACAGCATCCATTATATGTGAATGAGGATCCCGCAACTCGTAAAGCGATACCGAATTTGCTTCATTTCCATATTGGAATGGGATATAGATTACAAGACACTTCAAATGGTGCCTTGAATTTCCTACCACAGCGTCGCATGAATGCCGGATATGGTGGAAAAGGAATTTTTGGTTTTGATTTCCATGCTCCGTTTGAACCAAATTTTGGCGTGACATTCCATGTTGAAGTCCCATTGCAAGGTATAGACACACTCAAAACAATTGAGCGTGCTACCTATGCAGCATATTTCAGAGATAATCCGCTGAGCCCACGCGATCCTTTGGTGGTGGCTCCACTCCTTAGAATTACCGGTAATACTGGTATATTCTACAATTGGTGGTTGGATCCTGAAAATCCAGAGAATTATGTCCGCTTTGATCTTGGAGTGAATTACACTGAAGTAAGAGAAGTGGCTGTCAATCGTTTGGGTGGTAGTTCCGGACCATTCACATTGAATGATAAAACAGAAGGTTTGCGTTTCTTCCATCCAACTGAGTTTTTGGATTGGTTATATGCAAAAGTTGAATATCGTAATCAATCAACATTCCCATTTGGTTTGAGTGCACAGTTCTCCAATCAAATTTTCTTGGGAAGATTATATCTGCCGCTCCTTGGACAATGGTTGTATTTGGATGCTCGTTATTCAATTCCTTTGAGAAGTGAATCGAGACCATTTGATCAGTCCGTATTCATGGTATCACCTGTATTGCGACTCAATATCTAAGTTGTAATAACAAAAACAGTTTTCCCCCTGTGCAGGTGCTTCTTGTCAGGGGGTTTCTTTTGCAAGTACATTCCAATCTATGAGAATACTTACATTCACCATATCACTTTTTCTCCTCTTTTGGGTCAATACTCTTGAGGCGCAAACAGATTCCGTGAAAGCCCAAGCCAAACAAGCCGCTGAATCGGCTCGATTGAAAATGGGCGAGGGAAATGTACGAATGGCTATTCAGAATATCGATGTCACTCGATTTCCTGAAGTCAAATTGATTGTTGAAGCTGTGAAAGCCAATGGAACAGTATTGGATACTTTAAATCCTAAAGAGTTTTCAGTAGTCGAAAATGGAGTTACAAAGAGAGTTATTTCTATTGAAAAAATATCCTTTAAAGAGAGCATTCCAATAGATTTTGTCTTCGTTCTTGATGTAACTGCAACCATGGGCTCTTATATTAATGCCATTAGAAACAATATTGAAAAATTCGTTGGGAATGTGACCGCAAAAGGTATTGACTATAGAGTTGGTCTTGTGCTTTTTTCAGATGTTGTAGAGAAAGTGTATAATCCGACTGATAATGTAAAGGATTTCAATAAATGGCTAACGGGTGTCTATGCAACCGGTGGTGGTGATGACAAAGAAAATGCACTTGAGGCATTATCCGATATGTCCAAAATGAAATTCAGACAAGCCGCAAATAAAGTAGCAATCATCATAACCGATGCGCCTTATCATCAGAAAGGGGAAAGAGGTCAAGGTCGAACAATGCATACTACCGAGTCAATCATTCAAACAATGAAAGACAACTCTATACGCTTGTTTTCAATAGTCCCACCCGTTTTGCAAGATTATCGTACTGTAACAGAAGGTACTCGTGGCTCGATGTTTGATATTTCCAGACCATTCGCCACTATTCTTGATGATTATTCAACGCAATTGACCAATCTTTTTGCCATTACATATCGTTCTGACAAAACAGCAATACCTGACTCACTTAGTGTTGGAATTATTGATGAGCAAAAGAGAGAAATTGTCAAAAAGATCATTCCAATCGTTGAATTGGGAAGAAAGTTGATCATTGAGAACTTGCTCTTTCCTACGAATAGTTCAACACTTCCGGACTCAGTCTATGAATTGGAATTATTGAAAGAATTCCTCATGAATCGACCCAAAGTTTCCGTTCGTATTGAAGGACATACCGATTCGAGAGGAAGCAAAGTTTTGAATAGAAAATTATCTGTTCTGCGAGCCGAAGCCGTAAGGCAATATCTTATCAAAAAGGGGGTTGATCAAAGCAGACTCGAGTCAGCCGGATTGGGAGATTCCAAGCCGATTGCAAGCAATGCAACTGATTTTGGCAGAAGGCTCAATCGAAGGACTGAAGTCATCATAATTGGGAAATAAAGATGCCGCGGCTGAATGAGGATCTGTTCCAACCGGTGACAATTCCAAATGCCGCAATGGATGAACATATCAAGGTGTTCATTACATATCAAATGAAACATTATGCAAAGGAAACTGTGAAGACCTATTCAATGGCACTTCAAAGTTTCCTTTCTTTTATTCTGATTGATAGAAATTTCAAGTTCAGACTCACTGATATCGAACGATATGCTGCTTATTTGGGTCAAAAAAAACAATTGAGTCCAGCCACAGTTTCTACTTATCTCACAGCGCTTCGTAGATTTTGTCAGTATCTGGTTGAATGTAAAGAATTACCAAGAAATCCTGCAAAGCGAATTAAAGGAATAAGTAATTCCAAGAAACTTCCTGCATATTTCACACATGATGAATTAGAGAGTTTACTATATCCCGGAAAAGAACCAACAGTGACAGATCTCCGTGATACCATGATCATGTATCTGCTTCTTTCTTGCTTTTTGACCGAGAAAGAAATGCATGAAGCTCAGGTGAAGGATATCTCGGAGAATGGACAATTTATCCTGAAAAATGGTGATTCACTCTATATTCCACAATGCGTTCATCAAACCATGCAATCGTATATTCAAATGCGTTTTGGTGAGTCGATCCCACAACCAGAAACTCCATTGTTTGAAAGTAATAGCAATAGAACAAATGGACAAGCGATGAGCATGCGTGGCTTCCGTAATGCAATACATCAGAGAATATCAAAAGTCGCAATCTCACAAGAAAGGAGAAAATTGCTCTCTGCATATACTTTGCGACATACAGGAGGTTGCCTTCTTGCAATCGCGGGATTTGATGAAGAACACATCATGCAGAGAATGCGACTCAAGTGGAAATCAACTGCAATGCAATATGTATATCTCAAAAAAGAAGCCATTGCAGCCGGATTGGAACAAAGCATTTATCTCATTGAATGAACTTTCACGGACTTCGCGCGAGTATATCGGAGACGGGAATGACTCTCATTTTTATCTTTGCTTTATTCAATGCACAGTATGCAGATATATGATCAGGGAGATATTGGGAAATAGTGGGTAATAATTCATTGATGTCAATGCCATTCTTCGAAGGACTCATATCCAGTTCTTGTATGATTTGTTCAGAAATACAGAGTGTATTCACTGCAAGATCCGCCGTGAATTCATCGTCGGCATTTTTAAAGAATGCTTTCCCGGCTGATAGTATCATTGTTTTTAATGATTGTTTGGACCAAGATTTTTTGGGTGGATTTGCTCCTGATTTTGTGCCATTCCATAGTGAAAAAGCTAATAGAAGTTTTGATTTCAAGCCAAGTCTGATAATAGACTCGCGAAGTGACTTCAGGGTATATTGCACTTTATCGATCAATATTGTATCGCGGAAATAGAACTCATCATCATTTCCGGTGCGAATGAGTGATTGATTCCTGCATAATGTCAATATCATCCACGCATGATAGAAATTCCCCAAATCGCAAATCAATTGGATAGGATCTTTGTCATTGAGTTCAATTGACTTCTTGAATGCGGTCATTTCCGCAATAATCATCGAAGTATCACATAAGGAAGCAATCAATATCTTATTCTTGAATGAATGCTTTACGATGCTGTCAAATGCCGGATGTTGAATGTCCTTTTTGGTGGTATATTTGCGTGTCTTTTGGGCTGAAATTTTCCCAAGCAAGAAGAATACACAGCAGAATAGAATTCCAATTTTTCTTTTCATGATATGCCCCTAACAATTATTCATACAGTGCAGGAAATGCAGACTTTGTCGGATTCGCTTCGCATGAAAGGGAGTACAATAGCATGTGTTCCAACCATGGGATATCTGCATGATGGACATGCTTCACTCATCAAAGAAGCAGCCAAACATCATGATGAAGTAATCACAACAATTTTTGTGAACCCAATGCAATTTGGTCCGAATGAAGATTTTGAGCGCTATCCCCGTGACCCCGAAAGAGATATGGCAATCATCGAAGCATCCGGTGGAAGCATCGTATATTATCCTTCGGTTGATGAAATGTATCCCCCGAATTATCAAACCACTATTTCCGTTTCGAACATAAGCAAAAGATTTGAAGGTGCATTTCGGCCAGGGCATTTTGAGGGCGTGGCAACAGTTGTGGCAAAGCTGTTTGGTGCCACAAAACCACATACCGCATTTTTTGGACAAAAAGATTATCAGCAAACTCTCATCATAAAGCAAATGGTGAAAGATCTCAATATGGGGATCACAATCTCTATCGTACCAACTCTCCGCGAATCAAGCGGACTTGCGATGAGTTCGAGGAATGTGTATCTCAGCGATGAAGAAAAAAAACAAGCACTTGTGTTACATAGTGCGCTCATGGCGGGTCATTCCAAAATACAAACCGGCACAAGAGTTAGAGCGGAAGTTGAACAAGTAATGAAGGATATTCTTGCTACTTGTCCGGATTTTACCATACAATATGCCTCAGTTGCAGAGGCCGAGGCACTTGAGACTCCTGATATCTTCAATAAAAACAAAGACTTAGTATTATTGATTGCAGGGTCTCTAGGGAAGACTCGATTGATAGATAATATACTTTGTCTTTCAAAGAGTTAGTGAATTAAGCAAAGAGATATCCACATTTCCACAGGCATATTGGACTGCTTAACTTTTTACGGTATTTTGAAGCCTGTATTATCTCGAATATTAATAAAATCTATATATGGAGAGCGATGAGAATGAATAGTGGTATACGAATTCTCGTCTTGCTGATTGGCTTAGCATTACATGTGTTTGGTGCAAATGCGCAATCTCACAGACAAAACTTCCCCGAAGTTGCCAAGAAATTTCCTGCTCCTGAAGCAGTATTGAATAATTCCGCTCAAGGAAAAGACTTCTGGTTTGCAATCCCGATGAATGATAATGCATCAGCACCGCTGAATGCTATTGAAATATATGTGACCGGTAGTTCGAATACCGTAGTCACATTGGAAGTACCAGGTCAAGGTTTCAGTCGCAAAAAAACATTGAAAGCACTTGATGTAGTTACATTCAGCACAAGAGATGGATCTGTCTCTTCTGGTTGGGAGCTTACTTCCAGTGAGATTCCTGATAATATGGGTATTCATGTTTTTGCAGATGCTCCAATATCTGTCTATGTGCTTAATGCAAAACCCGTAACTTCTGAAGGATATCTTGCATTGCCCACAAGTGTTTGGGGTACTGAGTATATTCATTGTAGTTATTATGACTTTTTGGAATTCGGTAAATGGGCAACCGGCTTTACTGTAGTTGCTTCTGAAGATGATACTGAAATCACGATACTCCTAAGAGGAAGAGGTGGTAATAGTCCAGGTGCAAAAACCGTTAAGGGTAATCGCTTAGGTAAAACCATCAAAGCCACTTTGATGAAAGGACAAGTTTTCAATGTGAAAGGTGAAGCCACCACTCGTGGTGTATTCGATATGACAGGCACAAAGATCACTTCGAATAAACCGATTGGTTTGGTTTCCTATGTTGAACGCGTTATGATCCCAGCGACAAATGTGAATGGAAGAGACCATATTTGTGAAATGATACCTCCCGTTCAGGCATGGGGTAAACGGTATGTCACAGTTGAGTATAAGCGTGATGATATGGGAGATTTCTTCAGAGTAGTTGCATCTCAGAATCAAACGCGTTGGAAGATGAAGTACTATGATAAAGTCACAGGAGTCTTGCTTGGACAAAGAGAAGGCGTCTTAAATGCTGGAGAATTCTTTGAGGATTTCAATCAATATGTTGGAAGAGGATTAGTTGAAGGTTTCCGTGGCACTTCAGTGTGGGAAGCTGATAAACCAATTTTTGTCATGCAGTATTCTTACTCAGCTAATTGGGACAAGGGTGATATTTTTGATCCTTTCATGATCATTGTAACTCCTCAAGAACAATATATTCAGGCTACAGTTTTCCAATCCCCTGCGAATAGTGCATTCAGTACGAATTGGTTTAATGTCATAGCTGAAGGCGATCCAAATGATCCAGAACAAAAGAAATTGAAATCAGTAGCATTGGATGGCAAACCAATCTGGGTGACGAAGCCTACATTTCTTTCTAATCGAATACCGGGAACCAATCTTTATTGGCAAAATGTGAATGTGAATCCAGGTCCACATAGAGTTACGAGTCAAACTAGATTCGGTGGGTATATTTATGGCTTCAGTTCTTTTGATTCTTATGGTTGGCCGGCTGCTATGGCAATCAGAAAATTAGATGAAGTCGATACATTACCACCTGTATTGACATTCGAAGAGGAATGTGGAGACTTTACATATACTGCAACCGAAGTTCGCACATTTGGTCCACCACCAGATACTGCGCAAGTTGATCAAGGTATATCAACAATTGAGATGATAGACTCTGTTTCATATAATTATGATTTGAAATTTTTGACAGCGGATAGAATTGTCGTAGATCCAAAAGTCAAAGAATTCAAGTTCGAGTTCAAGGTCAAAGACAAAACCAAAGATGCATTTGCAATCTTTGTGGTTATGGACAGAGCAGGGAATTATACCATCGACAGTGTTAAATATGTCGTAGATAAACTTGCACTCAATCCTGATCCCGTGAACTTTGGGAAAGTGCGCTTGGGTACAACGAAAGAAATGAAAGTGCAGCTCAAGAATGAAAGCAAGAACGAAATCACGCTTAAGGAAATCAAAACACGATTTGGTTTGGTGTATAAAATCATCAATGCAGATACCACGCCATTGAAAGCTGGTGAAAGTCGTGAAATCACGATTGCATATACACCAGATCGTGAGATCCCCGATGAAAAGACATTCGACATTGATTCACTCATGGCAAAAACAGATTGTGCTGAATTCACTTGGCCTCTTCGTGGTCAAGGCGTTCGTCCTTGCATTGCAGTTGAGCCGGAATGGAATGCAGGTCGCGTTCCAATCAATCAAACATATTGCAAAGATCAAGGTGGTGCTCCTGGTTTGAGAATATCGAATAATGGAACAGATACATTGACCATTTCGGGAATCACCGGTGTTGTGGCTCCGTTCTCAGTTTCGAATCCAACAAATCCCGTATTCCCATTTAAGATTGCACCGAAGCAGTCATTATTCTTTAATTCAGTTTGTTTCAATCCAACATCCGAGCGCTCAGATACAATCAATATTGGATTCCAATCTGATTCATATGGAGATGATTGCTCCCCGAATTCAACATGGTATGGAACAGGCATTCAGCCTGGATTGGTAATAACCGATCAAGATTGGGGTAAGCGTCGACAAGGAACAGTGTTGGTAAAAGAAGTATATGTGACAAATTCCGGATCAGCTCCTGCGAATGTGACAAAAGTGGAACTCGCACAACCTGCTGATCCAAATTTCCGCATCATCAATATCAATCCACCAGTGAGTGATGCAGCACCATTTGTTCTTCGCAATAATGGCGATAAGGTCACCGTACAGATTGAATATGAACCAACAGGCGAATTCGATCATACAACAACAATCATAGCAACAGCTAATAATGCAGGCATTGCAACAGGAACATTGAAAGGCTATGGCTTCCTTCCAAAAATTCAAGCCACCGGCTATGAATTCCCTGGTCAAGTACTTGTTGGTAGCTTTGCAGCAACAGATGGTGAAGTACTCATCAAGAATACAAGCACAAGTTCTGCATTGTTCATCGAAAGCGTTGATTTTAGTGCAGCAGGACCAAATGCAACCGATTTTGAGTGGACATCACCGGCTACATTACCGGCGAATATTTCCATTCCAATCGGTGGTGATATCAAAATTCCGGTTCGCTTCAAGCCAACTGCGATTGGTCGCCGAATGACTGCAGTAGATATCATGAATGATGCTGCACCCGGTACAAGAACAGTTGAAGAACCACGCATCGTGACAAATGTTGATGTGATTGGTACAGGTATTGAAACTCGCTATCCAGATATCAAAGTAACTCCGATTGATTATGGTAATGTGATTACTTGTGATGATAAGCGTTTAACCTCAACCATTTCAAATCCCGGAACAGATGATTTGATCATTGGTGATATGCAATTGATTGGAGCAGATGCAGGCTTGTTTACGCTTGATCCTCAAACATATCCGATTACAATCAAGCCGAATGAGACATATACTGTTGGTGTTACATTCTCTCCTGATGCCGTGCGTGCATTCAGTGCAGGTGTACTTGTCACGCCAACAAATCTCAAAGATGCTCAAGGTAATATCATTACAGCAACAATTGATTTGAAAGGTAATGGCTTTGTGGTTCCATTGACTTTGGAAATATCTCCAAACAAAGTCGAAAAAGTCAAGGCAGGCACGATACAACAATTTGCGGTCAAAGGTACTGCAAATGGTTCATGGTCTGATGCAAATGTTCGAACCATTGAATGTAAAGTCAAATATGATGGCGACATGATGGCATATGAACTAGGTTCAATCAGTGCAGGACCCGGTCTTCCGAATTGGACTGTCACAGCGAGTGAATTCACAGATGGTCTTATTGTGAAAGCAATTGGAACGACCAATCCTATAAATGGTGATTTGTTCAATGCGAAATTCAAAATTCTCTTGAGTGATTCGGCAACATATACCATTGATATCGCGGATGCAACCACCAAAGATCGCGAGATCTGTACACCGATTTCAACCAAGCATGCAACAGTGAGCATTGATGCATGTTTTGTTAATGGTCGTTTGATTTCATTCTCTGGATCCTCATTCGCCTTGAAAGGAGTAAGTCCGAATCCTGTACATAGCAGTGATATTTCCATCGATTATAGCATAGGTTTCAAAGTGAACACTACGATTGAAATCTATAATGCACAAGGTGAAAGAGTATCACTTGCGGTGAATGAAACATTGGAAAAAGGTGATTATCGCCTTTCCATTCCAATGGATGCGCTTCCAAATGGTAATTATTTCTGTAGAATTAATGCAGGACTCTTTACAGAAGTGAAACCATTCACAATCAATCGATAATACTGTCAGTTACATATGTAATCCGCCGTGAGTTCAAGGATTCACGGCGGATTATTATTTATTCAAATCCGTATCTTTGCAATCAAATAATCGGATGAGACTATGCTTCCATCGCTTTATGCGGAATATGAGCCAAGACCACATGTCATTGGAATTCTTGGTGGCGGACAACTTGCCAAAATGCTTTCACAAGAAGTGTTCAAGATGGGCATGCGTACCGCAATTATCGAACATGGAGAAGATTCTCCTGCCGGAATGATGACATCATTGTCTTGGGGGGATGGTTGGAATGATCGTGAAGCTTTGGATGCATTCATAGAAGCATCTGATATAATCACTTTGGAAAATGAATTCATTGCACCTGAAATTCTCCAATATATTGCTGAGAAAAGAGCCGTTTTTCCTTTGCCTGAAACAATAGCACTCGTGCAAGATAAATTCACCCAAAAAGAAACCATGCAGAATGCCGGTATAGCTATCACGCCATTCGGTGCTTGTCAGGCAATGGAAGATGTTCATGCTTTTGGCGAAAAGCATGGCTATCCATTTGTCATGAAAACACGCACTCTTGGATATGATGGATATGGAAATGCAACGATTCGATCAGCATCTGATATCGAACATGCTTGGAATGCATTTCGTGATCCTGAAGCTCCTCGAGAAATCATGTGCGAAGCATTCGTACATTTCACTAAAGAATTGGCAGTGATGGTTGTAAGAAATAGACGCGGTGAAATTGCAGTTTATCCTTGTGTTGAAACAATTCAAGAAAATCATATTTGCAGATATGTGCTTGCTCCTGCCAGAATTGATGAAGAAATTGCCGCAAAAGCAAAAGAAATGGCAAAGCGATGCATCGAAGCGATTAGTGGCATCGGAGTATTTGGAATTGAGATGTTTCTCACAAAGGATGGGGAAGTATTATTCAATGAAATTGCACCTAGACCTCATAATTCAGGACATTATACCATAGAGGCTTGCCATACATCACAATTTGAAAATGGCATAAGAGCCATACTCAATCTGCCTTTGGGGTCCCCAGAAATGAAGGTGCCAGCAGCTGTTATGGTTAATTTGCTCGGCACGAGGAGCGGTCCCGGTGTGCCTGATAGTCCCGTTGACACACTCAAACATCCCCATACAATCGTCCATTTGTATGGAAAAAAGGAATGTAGAAAAGGCAGGAAAATGGGGCATCTCACCACTTGCGGACCATCACTGGAAGAAGCCGCAAAAGAGGCCTATTCAGCCGCTTCTTCATGGATTTGGTAAAATGAATAAGCTCATAATTGGCGATATCCCTGATATCATTCATGATTTGGCAGATTTGGCCGAATATCATGGATATACCATCTATGTGGTCGGTGGATATGTACGCGATCGAATTTTGGGTATTGATTCCAAAGACATTGATTTTACTGTTGTTGGTGATGCGCTTGAATTCGCTCGTTTGGTTGCAGCGGCAAAACATTCCAAAGCAGTCATTTATGAGCGCTTTCGAACTGCACTTGTTCCGGTGGGTGATTATCTTCTGGAATTTGTGGGAACCAGAAAAGAAGAATATCTTGAGCATTCAAGAAAGCCAATTGTCACGGAAGGATCCTTCGAAGATGATATCAATCGTCGTGATTTCACCGTTAATTGCATGGCTCTTTCTTTGAAAAAAGAATCGTTCGGCGAAGTCATTGATTTGCACGATGGTCAAACTGATCTTGCGAATAAAATACTTCGCACACCGCTTGATCCAATGATAACCTTCAGCGATGATCCGCTTCGCATGATGCGTGCGGCTAGATTTTCAGCTAGACTTGAATGCGAAATTGAACCGGAAACAAAAAAAGCAATGTCATCAATGGCTGAGAGAATTTCCATTATTTCGCAAGAGCGTATCAGCGATGAATTCATTAGTTTGCTCAAAGCCAAAAAGCCAAGCATCGGTTTGAAGATATTGCATGAAACAGGATTATTGGCATATGTTTTTCCGGAGCTCGAAAGACTCTCCGGAATAGAACTCATGCAAGTTGGCGAGCATGGATATGCCCATAAAGATGTCTTTTTGCATACATTACAAGTTCTTGACAATCTCTGTGAGATGACTGACAATGTATGGCTTCGTTTTGCTACATTGATGCATGATATCGCCAAGCCGAAAACAAAGAAGTTCATCCAAGGCATCGGTTGGTCATTTCATGGCCATGAAGAATTGGGTGCCAGATGGCAGGCGGGAATTTTCAGAAGAATGAAATTGCCACTCGAGCATGTGTCATATGTTGAAACATTGGTAAGACTTCATCAAAGACCAATGGTGCTCGTAGATGATGGCGTGACAGATTCAGCCATACGCAGGCTTGCTGTGCATGCTGGAGATTCATTGGATGATTTGTTTCTTCTGTGCAAAGCAGATATAACGACAAAAAATTCCAAAAAGGCGGAGCGCTATCTCAGGAATTATGAAAAGGTCTATCAAAAAATACTTGATGTTCGTGACCGCGATCAATTGCGTGCATTCCAATCTCCCGTCAGAGGTGAAGAAATCATGGAATTATGCTCATTGCAACCATCGCCGGCGATTGGGTATATCAAGCATATGATTGAAGAGTCCATTTTGGAAGGAATTATTCCGAATGATTATCAAGCGGCGAAACAATTATTACTCGACAATAAAGAACAGTGGCTTGAAGAAGCCAAATTGTATAAGAAAACTCAATCTATTAACTAATTGAGGGGATGAAATGAACTATACCATAACAACTGTATTGCCAAGGCTCAGATCTGATATTGCCATGATGAAACATGTGCATATGAAAGAGGAATATCTCTTGATCTATGATCCATTGAGATACTCTCCTGCGCCTGTGATATTGGGATTATCCGGTTTGCAATTGATCGACAAATTGGGTAGGGAAGATCAACAGACATGTGTTGAAATTTCCAATTCCACCTATAATGGGGAGATTAATCCGCATGATATTTTGGATGTCGTTTTACAGTTAAGCGAACGATGCTTTTTGCTGGACGAAGAGTATTTCAGAAGAAAAGTAGATGTGGATACGGCATTCCGAATTGCTGAAATTCGTGAACCATTCTGTCTTGGCACCGTTTATCCTGAAACAAAAGAATCGGCAATTTCCATGTTGGATGAAATCAAGGAAATGACCGAAAAAAGAGAAAGTGCACCACTCTCCGGAATCATCATTCCGCATGTTGAGTTATCGGAAGGAACGCATGCATATTCCTCTGCCATTCGCGCTCTTGAGGCGAGTCCGAAACCTGATCTTGTGATCATGTTCGGGACTTCGCATTATGGAGGTGAAGGTCGTTTTATCATGACTGAGAAAGATTATTCCACGCCATTGGGTAGAACAAAAACCAATACTGAGTTAATCAATGTATTGCATGCATCATCGAAGCAAGTATTGACTAAAAATGATGAACAGCATCGTTATGATCATTCAATTGAAATGGTCCTGCTTCTTTTGCAATATGCATATGGTGCCGAGCAATTCACATTGCTTCCTGTTTTGGTGAATTCTATGCATGATAGATTTTCTTCACTTGACAAAATCAATGATGCAGGAATCGATGAATTCCTTTCCATCATTCATGATTATGTGAAGGAAACCAATCAAAGAGTATTGTTCGTTTCAAGCGGTGATCTCTCTCATATAGGTAGAAAATTCGGTGATGCCGAGGCGGCTCATTCATTGGTCACAGACATCACGATGCATGATTCTGATGTGATTGCATTGATGTGTGCTCATGATGCGGAAGGATTCTTCAAAAAGATTGCCAATACACATGATCATTCCCGTATTTGCGGATGTGCCCCGAATTATTTACTGATGAAGAGCATAGAATCCAAAAATGCTCAATTGCTGGCATATCAATGGTGGGATCAACCCGATACATCATCTGCAGTTAGCTTCTGCTCGATCGGTTATTTTGAAGAGAATTCCTGAATGGGCATTCTGCCATAACCCACTATGTGTTTCCTCATATAGTCAAGGGTAGTGAGAATGACACCTTTCTTTTCGGAGGCATGGATTATATAATCTTCGCCGGCATAAATTCCTACATGTGCGATTTTTCCTTGTTCGGCATAGCGGAAGAAGATCAAATCTCCCGGTTCAGGAATCACATCTTCGGAAGCATAGGATAGATATTGATCATGCGCAGTTCTCGGTGCTTTGATGCCGATTTTGCGATATACCTGAAGGACAAAGCCGGAACAATCCGAACAAAATGGTGTTTTCCCACCATGGCAATATGGAGTTCCTATGAATTTCAATGCCTCTTCCATTACGATTTTGCGCTCAGGCTCAAGATAATCAGGTATGGAATAAAGAGGCATGCTATTCTTGACAAAGCCATTTGTGGGTGTTTTCAATAATGAACTACACCCAGAAACAAAGAGCGTCAGACAAAATCCCAAGAAGATTCCGATTATATGTCGTGTTGTATGTGAAGCATATTGCATGAACATATCATTACAGGAATTATGCCAATTTTCTCCACAGTAAGCAATGACAATTCATGAATGAGTTAAAAAAATCATATCAACACAGAGATCGAGTAGTTCGAGCAATGTCGGGCAATGGGATGTTTAGAGTGGCGGTTGCAAAAACCACAAATACCACAGAGACAGCCAGGATTAAGCATGGTCTCGACCCATTATTATCATATCTATTGGCAAAAACTCTCACTTCATCAGTTCTTTTATCATCATTTTTGAAAGGCGAAGAAAGAGTAATTGTTCAAGCAGAAGGTACAGGGAGAGTAAAACTCATTTTTACCGAAGCCATGCAAGTGGGTGAAGTGAGAGGATTTGTGGTAACAGACGAATCTCGTCCCATGCCTGAATCACTGTCGGATGCTTTGAGCAAAGGATTTCTGAAAGTATCCAAAATACTGTATGAAAAACAAGAACCCGTTACTGGTATAGTGGAACTCTTGCACGGAGATATTGCTTCCGATCTATCCTATTATTTTGAACAATCAGAACAAATAATCACGGCAGTAAACTTGGGTGTAACCATCAATGATGAAGGTGCAATCGAGCACTCCGGAGGAATCATTGTGCAGGCCATGCCTGGGGCAGACCTTGCATCAATAGTGGAAGTGCAGAGATCACTTGAAGAAATGCCACCAGTGGAGGAATTGCTCGATAGTGGTTATTCACCAGAAGAAATCCTAAGACAAGTAATGCCATTTGAAATTGAAATCGTGAATAATACACCCGTTGACTTCTTCTGTAGATGCTCTCTTGAACGCTTCATGAGTAAATTGCTAACGCTCGGAAAACAAGAGATTATGTCGATGAAAGCCGAAGGTCAAAGAGAATTGGTATGTCAATATTGCAGTTCCACCTATTCATTGACCGATGAGAATTTTGCGCAACTCATTATCGCGCTTGAAGAAGGCTTGAATTAACACCGTATTACTTGTTGATTCTAAGCCCTAGAAAAGGTAATTTGACAGCATTCCAAACTTGTATTGGAATAGTAAACATGATTTTCTTCCAATCGCATTGATCTTCCGTGGAACATCAACAACATCGTAGAAGACATAAACATCGGAATAAACCCGATGCAGGATCAGTGAAGCATTCGTCTCCGACTCTCGAGAATATCGACAGAGAGATTGATTCCATTGATAAACCAAATCAGTCCGAAAGACCACAGCATAGAAGACCTCATGGCCCCAAACCATTCATGAGTATTGTGATTCCGCTGCTGAATGAGGAGGAATCACTCTATCCTCTGTATGAAGCATTGGAAGAAGTCGTACCCGGAATGAGTAATGGTCAATACGAAATCCTTTTCATTGATGATGGGTCAACTGATACCTCATTCTCTGTGATTCGCAAGATTCATGAAAAAAATCCTCGGTACAAAGCTATTCGATTTCGCAGAAATTGTGGAAAATCTGCGGCATTGGCTGTAGGTTTTGCCGCCGCCAAAGGCAAGTATGTATTCACTATGGATGCTGATTTGCAGGATGATCCTAAAGAATTGCCCGGCATGCTTGCATTGATTGAGCAAGGATATGATCTTGTTTCGGGATGGAAGAAGAAAAGACATGATCCATGGCACAAAACAATCCCATCAAGATTTTTCAATTTTGTCACTTCCCGCATGAGTGGCATATCATTGCATGATTTCAATTGCGGACTCAAAGCATATCGTAGAGAAGTGGTCAAAACACTACAAGTATATGGTGAAATGCACCGCTATTTACCTGCATTGGCGCATTGGGAAGGCTTTCGTGTAACCGAAATGCCGGTGCTCCATCATCCAAGAAAATTCGGTTATTCCAAGTTCGGCTTCAGCAGATTTTTCAAAGGATTCTTGGATTTGCTGACGGTGATGTTCACAACTCGGTATGTAAAAAGACCATTACACTTATTCGGTACAATTGGATCAATCATGGTATTGGCCGGTTTGATAACGAATATCTATCTCACAGTTGAATGGGCCATGGGATTGACATTCCTGAGTCAAAGACCCCTCGCACTCTTCGGAATCGCGATGATTATTGTTGGCGTACAACTCATTTCCACAGGATTGATTGGTGAATTGGTCGTAAAGAATTCATTGGAAAAAACAACATATAGCGTTCGCGAAACGCTTGATTGATTCACAAAGGATAATCTCATGAAATACATTATAGGATTGGTACTTGTCATTAGTTCACTTTTGCCGGCAAAGGCACAAAGTGTATTCGATGGCACCACAACCGTGGCATTCGGGGTGTCCACATTCCTACTCAATGGATCAAATCCTGCGAATCAGAAGATATTTCCACAGGAAAGCGAAGGAGCCATAGGCGGAGGTTTTCCGAATTGGCAGTCGGGTATTACGCTGAAAGGTACAGTTGGCATTGACAAAAACAATGATCTTCGCATTCCATTTGGCTTGGATTATTTTGTGATGAGCGGTGTGCAAAGAGTACCGGATCGTTTTTATACAATTCAGGCCACACACACAATTCAGATACCTACAATATTTGCCGGATTTGAATATGCATTTGCAGATCTTCCACTTGCCAATGCTAAAGCCTATGCAGGTTTTGATGTGAGAATGTCTATGCTTGCTCCAACAGAATTGGAAGTCAAACTGAATTATGAAAAACCTGATTTTCCCGATACAACTCGTTATTTCGGAAAATCCGGTGCATCCAGACTCGGGGCCGGAGTTAAACTCGGAATTGAAGGTTTGGTTGAAGAGCGCTGGTCTGTGAATATTTCCATTGGATATACTGCATTTAATCTACTTGGAAGAAATAATGAGCGCGGTGAATTATTTACTCCATCGGCATTAACGGAATCCGTTGAATCGATCATTGGCGGTTTAACATCATCCGTATTGGTTCAATATCGCCTCTAAGCGATAGGCAATATCCTCTCCATACTTAGTACATATGAACGACACCACAAAAGAATATTCTTCGGCATATCCGAATGTTCCCTATACCATTTGGCCTTCAGGGCAAACAGTTTCGATGGCAGGATTCGGTACCTATCGCGTCAAGTTGGGTGACATGAGTCATGCATTCTCATTGATGAAAGCCATTACAAGCGGTATTAATCTTATTGATACCTCTACCAATTATGCGCTCGGTGCCAGTGAATCTCTGATCGGAAATGTCCTCAAAACAGTCGAGAGTCAAGTCAAAAGATCTGATTTGGTCATCATAACCAAAATCGGCTATCTGCAAGGTCCATTGCTCAATGAAGCAAAACAAAGAGAAGTCTTTGGAAATCCAATTCCCGATATGGTGAAGATCAGTGATGATCTCTATCACTGTATTCATCCCGAATTTTTGAAAGAGCAATTGAGACTTAGTTTGGAAAGAATGTCCATTGATTATGTTGATGGACTTCTGCTTCATAATCCCGAATACTTTTTCAAAGATCCCCGATTGTCAAATGAAGTATCTCTGCAAGATAAAAGAGACCTTTTCTATGCTCGCATAAAAATGGCTTTTGAATGCATGGAAGAGATGGTGAACAAAGGATTGATTAGCTATTATGGGATTTCCTCGAATTCATTTCCCTTTGCCACGGATCATCCCGAATTTTGTTCGGCTGAAAGATGTCTTGAAATTGCAAAGTCCATCAAAAAAGATCATCATTTTTCAGTGATTCAATTTCCATTCAATTTGGTTGAACCGGAGGCGGCAACGGAATTAAATCAGGATGATGAGGGTCTTACGCTCATAGAATTTGCAGAAGAGAACAATTTGGTGGCTCTGGTCAATCGACCATTAAATGGCATAAGGCACGGACAAATTATCCGACTTTCGGATGCAAATGATGTAAAATTACCCAATATCGAAGAGCTGAGAAGCGAGATTGAACGAATCTCACATGCTGCTTATTCTTTCACCGAACATATTGATGTCCTTGGTATTGAAGATGAAGAATTGAAGAATAGTCTCATTTCTCATATCATTTCAATCAATGCTTTGCAGGTGACTTGGAATACGTATAAGTCGATCGATGATTGGAACAAAGAAAGAGATGTCATTCTTGGTAAAATGGCTTATGCTCTTACCGGAATCAATCGAATTGGAAATGAAAAAGTATTGGATTGGGTCTTACAGGTGGCTTCTTTGACATCAAAAATCGTGAATATGATCAGTTCATATTATGCAACAATAGAGAATGCCGATTATCGCAGACATGAATATGTCCGATCTGTGGTGAATAAAGCATTCTCTGGTGGTTTCAAAGGATTGTCATTGTCACAGACAGCAATCAATGCGACAAGATCTGTTGCAGGTATCAGTTCTGTGTTGATTGGTGCAAGAACGCCCGAATATGTGGATGATGTGCTCGAAGCAATGAAGCACAAAGTACCATATTATGACCGTGCTGATTGGCTCGGCATGAAATTGCATTGATGGAACCCCTTCGGCTTGCAATGCGTTACATTGTCCATTGATTGAACAAATAATGTACTGAATTTTATATTCAGATTTCTCGCACCTTTAGAAAATTTATGTCAGCTCCTTCTGAATACCGCTATCTATCCAATATCAATACTCCTGCTGATTTACGGACTCTGCCTGAAAGTGCATTGCGTGATGTTAGCAATGAAGTACGGGAATATATGGTGGATACCATCACAAAAGTTGGTGGACATTTCGGGGCAGGACTTGGTGTTGTGGAATTGACGGTTGCACTGCATTATGTGTTCAATACTCCCCATGACAAAATTGTGATTGATACCGGGCATCAAGGATATCCGCATAAAATTCTTACCGGTAGAAAAGATGAACTTTACACCATCCGACAAAAGGATGGTCTTTCAGGATTTCTCAAAAGAGAAGAATCTGAATTTGATGTTTTTGGTGCCGGGCATGCGAGCACTAGCATTTCCGCGGCTCTTGGTTTGGCAACAGCCAGAGACTTGACAGGAGATAATTATCGCGTTGCAGCTGTAATCGGTGATGGAGCCATGACTGGCGGGATGGTCTATGAAGCAATGAACAATTGCGGAGTGCAGAATCGTGATTTGCTTGTGATATTGAATGACAATAATATGTCTATAGCCCCAAATGTTTGGGCACTCAGCAATTATTTCTCCCAGATTTTCTCTTCGCCAACCGGAACAAAATTGCGCTCGCATATTTGGGACATTGCCGGAAAAATAGATACAGCCGGAGATCGCATTCGAAAAGTTGCACATCAAGTAGATAATGGACTCAAAGCCCTGCTCACACCGGGCATGCTTTTTGAAGCTTTGGGTTTCAATTATTTTGGTCCGATTAATGGGCATAATATCAATAATCTCGTGACCATGCTCCAAAATCTTAAGGATGCGAAAGGTCCAACACTTCTGCATGTCATCACACAAAAAGGGAAGGGCTATGCGCCAGCAGAAGCGGATAAGCAATTTCTTCATGCAATTGGAAAAGTAGATAAAATCACCGGAAAATCTTTTCCATCAGCCGCTCCCGCAAAGCCCGCTCCACCATCGTATCAGAAGGTATTTGGTGAAGCAATGACGGAATTGTGCGCGACAGACAACCGCATTGTTGGAATCACAGCCGCGATGCCCGATGGTACAGGTTTGGACATCCTTGCAAAAACATTTCCTGAAAGAGTGATTGATGTCGGAATTGCAGAAAGTCATGCCGTGACTTTTGCCGCCGGATTGGCTTGCGAGGGAATCGTGCCTGTCTGTGCGATTTATTCCTCCTTCTTGCAAAGAGCTTTTGACAATATCGTGCATGATTGCGCACTTCAGCATTTGCATGTTGTATTTGCACTTGATCGCTCAGGATTGGTTGGTGCAGATGGTCCTACGCATCATGGAGTTCTCGATCTCGGTTATCTCCGTTTGATTCAAGGCATGATTGTGATGGCACCGAAAGATGAACAAGAATTACGGGATATGCTCTATTCAGCAGTCAAAGATTATACAAATGGTCCTTCCGCCATTCGCTATCCACGAGGAAATGGACTTGGCGTGGAACTTCGTGAGCCGAAGAGTTTGCCACTTGGCAAAGGTGAAATCCTCAAAACCGGTCATCGCATTGCGCTTGTCGGAATTGGAAAAATGGTCAATGAATGCATGAAAGCTTCATCATTATTGGAAGAGCAGGGAATTCATGCTTCGGTGGTCAATGCCCGATTCGTGAAACCACTCGATACTGAACTCTTCGCTGATTTATTTGGCAATCATGATATTATCATTACTGTTGAAGATGGACAAATACAGGGTGGCTTTGGCAGTGCGGTCGCAGAATGTGCTATTGAAAATCAATTTCAAGGGAAGCTTGTTTTACACGGAATCTCCGATGAATTTGTGGATCATGGTACCCAAGAAGAATTATTGGCTGAACTCGGACTTGACGCGAATGGAATTGCCAAAAAAGTGGCGAATTTGAATGAATTTGCTTCGCAATCCTTTGCTTCATGAATTTCAATACGAAAAAACATTTGTGCTTTTCAAGTCAAGTTTGTACTTTCGTAACTCTTTGATAATGATTTATTCGGCATAATACAATGAAAAGAACCTATCAACCCAGTAAACGCAAGCGCAAGAATGTGCATGGTTTTCGTGCGCGCATGAAAACAAAAAATGGCCGTAAAGTTCTTGCAAGAAG
The DNA here is from genome assembly GCA_041191145.1 of Bacteroidota bacterium. Taxonomy (GTDB): domain Bacteria; phylum Bacteroidota; class Ignavibacteria; order Kapaibacteriales; family UBA961; genus UBA961. Next base: position 21,137 of record JBEEPK010000008.1, on the reverse strand, counting down.
AAGAGCGAAAGGTCGCCATCGTTTGACCGTTTCAGGTTGATTTTCCTGAAATAGACTTATTTTTTGAGGGCCCTAGAGGCCCTCTTTGTATTCTATGAAGATCCGCGCACTCAAAGGAAGAGCTCAAATTACCTCGGCATTTCGTCGAGGAAAGAAATTTGCATCCGATTCTTTGATAGTACATTGCAGAACCAGAATGCATGCGAATGAAAAAGATGCTCCAGAAGGCGGAAATCAAGATCTCTTCATTATTTGTGCTGTCCGTAAAAAACAAGTTCCTCTCGCCGTTACCCGCAATCGCATTAAGAGAATCGTAAGAGAATCCGCAAGAACTTTCATGAAGTCTCATCCGGTATTGCCATTCATGACATTGGCTTTTGTCTGGCAAAAATCCATGAAGCATCATTCCGAAGCCCAAACAACAGAAATTAAACCACAAGTTGAAGAAGTGTTGAATCAAGCAATGCAGTATTTTAGCGGAAGGCAGGATATATTACCGTGAAATTCATATTGCTTCTTTTATTGCGCTTCTATCGCAAGGCAATTTCCCCGTATTTAGGGAATAATTGCCGGTTTCATCCCACATGTTCTGTCTATGGAATGCAGGCAATTGAAAAATATGGTGCAATGAAAGGTTCATGGCTTGCCATTAAGCGCATCGGAAAATGTCATCCATTGCATCCCGGCGGAATAGATGAAGTACCCTAATCGGAGTTAAAATCATGCAAGAAGTCTATATCGTAGAACCACTTAGAACACCTGTTGGAAAATATGGTGGAGCTTTGTCTTCCATCAGACCCGATGATTTGGGCGCTCATGTAATCAAAGCAGTCGTGAATGCAACCGGCATCAATCCCGAAGCTATCGATGATGTCATCTTTGGTTGTGCCAATCAAGCAGGGGAAGATAATAGAAATATCGCAAGAATGTCGGCATTGCTGGCAGGCCTTCCGCATTCAGTGCCCGGAGTAACAGTGAACAGACTTTGTGCATCTTCGCTTGAGGCAATCATTCAAGGAGCAAGAGCAATCAAGTCCGGTGAAGCAAGTATCATGATTGTCGGAGGCGTGGAATCAATGTCGCGCGCGCCCTATTCCTTGCCAAAAAATGCATCAGGTTCAGCGATATTCGGTAATCTCACCGCCTTTGACACCGCACTTGGCTGGCGCTATCCAAATCCTGCGATGGCATCAATGTTCCCACTTGAATCCATGGGAGAAACAGCAGAAAACCTAGTTGAAAAGTTTAATATTTCCCGCGATGATCAAGATGCTTTTGCATTGGAATCTCACAAAAGAGCCGTAAAAGCGGATGAAGAAGGACAATTCATCGATGAAATCGTGCCCATCGCCATTCCAAAGAAAAAGGGAGATCCACTCATCCTTTCCAAGGATGAGCAACCCAGAAAGGATGGAACTATTGAATCACTCGCAAAATTGTCTCCCGCCTTCAGAAAAGGAGGATCGGTTACTGCAGGAAATTCTTCATCTTTGAATGATGGTGCCGTAGCCATGATGCTCGCAAGCGGTGATGCTGTCAAGAAATACGGTCTCAAGCCAATTGCTCGATATGTGGCATCGGGAACAGCTGGTGTGGATCCCAGAATAATGGGTATCGGACCTGTCTATGCAATACGCAAAGCATTGCAACAAGCACAGATGAATATAGAAGATATAGGACTATTTGAACTCAATGAGGCATTTGCGGCGCAGGCATTGTCCTGCATTCGCGAATTGGGGATAAGTTCTGAGAAAGTGAATATTCATGGTGGGGCTATCGCCATAGGGCATCCCCTTGGCATGAGTGGAGGGCGCATTGCAGGACATTTGGCCAGAACCATGCAGAAAAATGATGTGCAATATGGCATTGCATCTTTGTGCATTGGAGTGGGCCAAGGACTCGCAATCATCCTTGAGAGAGTGACCTCTCACTAAATTCATTGGTATAATTGCCATCGATACTGTATTTTCGCACTTCTTTGTGTAATCGGCTTTTGCCGAAGTCAAACCATACCGAAATGTCGGAGGAATAGCGTTGAAGAATAAACAATTGAGACGCTGGTTATTGATCTTGGGTCCGCTCGTTGCGGCCGCCGTGATTTTATGGCCAACCGTTGATGCGTATTTGTTGGAGCAGGAAGAAATGCAAGCCCGCAAAAATGAACCGTGTGAAATTGGGACTCGATCTCCGTGGCGGTATGTATGTCATGATGGAAGTGGCAGTTGACACTTTGCTTCGTGAAACTGCGGCTCGCGAGACTCTCGATGAAACATTCGAAGCTGTGATTAGAGCAACTCATGCACAAGCTGAAGCTTCAGGTGAAGATTATCTTGATGCATTTCATGCAAACTTTGATCGCATAGCTCGCCCGAAAGGAAAGTCTCTAATTTCCTATTTTGATGTTCCCGGCGTTCAGGATGTCACAGATGAAAAAGTGAAAGAGCGTTTGCGCGAAGATGTTGATGGAGCGATTGATCAAGCTCTTGAAGTTATTCGTCAGCGTATCGATAAATTCGGCGTGAGCGAACCAAATATTTCAAAGCAAGGATCTCGTAGAATCGTGCTTGAACTTCCAGGCGTGAACAATGAACGCGAGATGCGCCAATTGCTCTCCACAACGGCTCGTCTCGAATTCAAACTTGTTCGTAATTCTGCAGATATTGTCAAAGCGCTTTATCGCATAGATGCCTATTTAGCCAAAAATAATGGCAATAAGAATGCTGCTGATACCGCAATAGCAAATGCAGATAGCACCGCAAAAGATACTGTAAAGAAAGACACGACTGCAGTTGCGGCTAAGACAGAAAAGAAAGCCGATTCTTCAGCGATTGCAGCCGATACTACCAAGAAAGATACAGCAAAAACTGCAACAGCAGATGATCCGTATAAAGGACTCAAAGATGAAGAGAAAGGGAAGCGTTATCAAAAAGATCATCAGCTAACAACACTTCTTCAGATATTCCCATTGGATCAAGAAGGCCGTTTCATCAGCAAAGATGGACAACCTTCTTATTTCTATAATGAAAGCCAAGTACCCGAAGTTGAATATGTGATGTATATCCCATCCAAAATCTATCCTAAATTGATGTCAATTCTTGATAGACCAGATGTGAAAAAACTCATTCCTTCAGACTTGCAACTTCTTCGTTCCGCAAAACCTGAATTTGTTTCCAAAGATTTGAAGGACACAACATATGCAATGTGGTGTGTATTGCGTCAAGCGGAATTAACAGGTGAATATGTAACAGATGCTCGTGCATCATCAGATCCAATGACCAATCTTCCTGTCGTCATGATGGAAATGGATCAAGAAGGCGCTGAAAAATGGGCAGATGTTACAGGCAAGAATATCAAAAAGAAAGTAGCGATCGTTTTGGATGATCAAGTGTATTCAGCACCTGTTGTTCAAAACAAAATTGCTGGTGGAAGTTCACAAATCACCGGTATGGATAGTCCTGAAGAAGCAAGACTTCTCGAGATCGTTCTCAAAGCCGGTGCATTGAAAGCTCCTGTGAAAATTGTTGAAGAACGCTTGGTTGGTCCTTCACTTGGTGAAGACTCCATTCGTCGTGGTCTCATGGGCATGGGTATAGCATTCTTGCTCGTGGTTCTCTTCATGGGATTATATTACTCTACAGCTGGTATGGTGGCAAATTTTGCCGTTATCATCAATGTGTTGCTTATTCTCGCAATCTTGACTCCACTTGTGATTGCAGGTGGTGGTACATTGACATTGCCCGGTATCGCTGGTATTATCTTGACAATTGGTATGGCTGTGGATGCGAATATTCTTGTGTTTGAGCGTATTCGTGAAGAAATGATGAAAGGTCGTGGTTTTAGAAATGCCGTTGATGAAGGATTTAGCAAAGCATTGTCCGCGATTGTGGACTCCAATGTGACAACATTCCTCACAGGTCTTATCTTATTCCTTCTTCACAACATTCTTCACAGCGATTATCGTATCACGCGCCATGATTGAATTGATGATCTCAAATGGCAAGTCAATAAATTTCGGTCAACCATCCACCATGGCTTAAGGAATCGGAGAAAACGATGCAATTATTTTCAAAAACAAATATTGATTTTTTGAGCAAGCGTGGCACATTGGTGTGGCTCTCGCTCGTATTAAACATAATCGGTATTGTTGCTCCTTTCGCACTCGGTTTGCGTTTCGGGATTGACTTTGCCGGTGGAACAGAGATTGCTGTACAATTAAATGCATCAAATAAAGTTGGTGAGATTCGTACAGCGATAGAAGAAGCTAATTTGACAGGTGCTGAGATAAAATCATATGGTGCTGACAATCAATACTTGATTCGTATTCCTGCAACATCCTATGCAAATGATCCAACACCAGCGGTAGTTGATGCAATTAAAAAGGCAATTCCCGGTGAATCAGTAAATCTTCTCAAGAAAGATTCGATTGGTCCAAAGGTTGGTGAGGAATTACGGAATAAAGCTGTTCTTGCTGTTATTCTTGCGGTTCTTGCTATTGGGATTTACATCGCATTCCGATTTGAATTCCTCTATGGTGTTGGTGCAGCGATTGCACTTTTGCATGATGTATTGGTTACGCTTGCAATGGTGACTGTATTCAGTTCACTCGGCATCATCAATCTTGAAATCAATCAGGCAATGATCGCCGCATTCTTGACGGTGGTTGGTTTCTCGGTGAATGATACCGTGATTATTTTCGACCGTATCAGAGAAAATCGCGAATTGCACAAAGGCATGAATCTTATCAAATTGATGAATCTCAGTATCAATGAAACATTGTCAAGAACCGTGAATACAGTTATGACCGTTGTTTTGGTACTTCTCACTTTGGTACTTCTAGGTGGTGAAGTGCTTCAAGGTTTCGCATTCACAATGCTTGTTGGTATCGTGACTGGTGCATATTCATCAATTTACATTGCAAGCTCTTTTGTTGTTTGGTTCATGGAAAAGGTTCAGCACAAAGATTTGCAAATTGAATTTGATCGTCAAAAAGCAACAGCTAAAGCTTGATGGAATCAGCCATGAATGATGCGGGAGAACATATTCAATCACCTTATGTCATCATGGCGCCTGAAACCATGCTCGGCGGACCCGATGCGCTATCATTCAATGATGCAATTCGAGAACTTTCCAAAGAGCACAAGCATATAATCATAGATTGCTCGCAAGTATCATTAATGAATAGTTCCGGCTTGGGAATGCTGATCAGCGCTCAAGCAACTATGAAACAAGTTGGAGGACAATGTTCTCTCCAATATATACCGGAACAAGTGAATAAGCTTCTCGAGATGACAAGACTGAAAGCTCTCTTTGAGATTTCTTGAATCAAAGCAAAACAAATATTACATAGTCCCCACGGCTTGGCTGTTGGGGGCTTTCTTTTGTCAATACATACCTAGACCACACATCATGAGTGTTAAAATTGTTGTTGGTGCCCAATGGGGCGATGAAGGAAAAGGAAAAATCGTCGATCTTTTGAGTGATTCCATGGATATCGTGGCACGCTATCAAGGCGGTGCGAATGCAGGACATACCATTGTGATCGAAGGAAAGAAATTTGTCCTTCATCTCATTCCAAGTGGAATTTTGCAGTCTGATGTCAAATGCGTGATTGGAAATGGAGTGGTTATCGACCCAGTGGCATTGATGGAAGAGATCGCCATGCTGGAAAGTTTTGGTATTTCCATGCAGGACAGATTATTCATCAGTCATAAAGCACATCTTATTATGCCATATCATAAGATGCTTGACAAAGCGCGTGAATCTCAAGCGAGTGCTGCGATTGGAACGACAGGTAGAGGAATTGGTCCTGCCTATATCGATAAGTTCTCTCGTAGCGGTATTCGTATCGTGGATTTATTGGATAGAACAGTATTCGAAGAAAAACTTCGCGCAAATATTGAAGAGAAAAATACTGTCCTCAAGAAAATCTATGATCAAGAAGAACTAGATATCAATTCGATCATTGGTGAATACTTGGATTTTGATATTAAGATTGATCCATATATCAAAGACACAACTTTACTCCTCAATCAAGCAATTGCCGAAGGTAAATCAGTTCTCATGGAAGGTGCACAAGGCGCATTGCTCGATGTGGATCATGGCACATATCCTTTTGTGACGAGTTCTAACCCTACAAGTGGAGGAGCTTGCACCGGACTTGGCGTGCCACCGACAAAGATTGATTCTGTGATCGGCGTTGTGAAAGCATATACCACCAGAGTGGGAAATGGTCCTTTCCCAACGGAATTGCATGATGAAATGGGTGAGCAATTACGCAGAGTGGGTGCTGAATTTGGTGCTACCACCGGTAGACCCCGTCGTTGCGGTTGGCTTGATGGCGTAGCGCTTCAATATTCAGTGATGATCAATGGAATAGACACGATTGCGCTCACCAAACTTGATGTATTAGACAATGTGGATTCAATAGGCATCTGCACTGGATATGAGGTTGATGGCAAAATGCTCCGTTCATTCCCCGCAAATGTGGAAGATTTGGCAAAAGTACGGCCACAATATGAATTCTTCGAGGGTTGGAATAGTTCTCTTGCCGGAATCAAGAACTATGATGATTTGCCAAAGCAGGCTCAAGATTATATTTCAGCCATTGAAAAGATAGCCGGTGCAAAGGTCGGAATAGTATCACTCAGTCCTGATAGAGCCGATACCATCATTCGTTAATATTACGAAACATTCTGACTGCTTCATATAAGATGATGCCGGAAGCAACTGCCACATTTAAGCTATGTTTGACGCCATACATCGGTATTTCAATGGCGCCATCACATAAGGCTATACATTCATCATCAATGCCTGAAACTTCATTGCCCACAACCAAAGCAAGTGGATAATGTCTTGCTTCAAGAGCATCGTAGGGCATTCCTGCATCGGTCAACTCCACTGCCAAAACCGTATATCCCTTCTCTTTACAATCAAGAATAGCATCCTTACATTGCTTGACATATTCCCATGTAACAGTAGAATCAGCATCCAAAGCAGTTTTTGAGATGTCCTCACGAGGTGGAATTGGACAATATCCACAGAGAATAATCTTCTCTATGCCGGCCGAGTCTGCACTTCTGAATATCGAACCGATATTATAAGCGCTTCGTACACTATCTACGATGAGTATGATTGGGTGTTTTTTCGCTGAAATCGCCATATCATGAGATAAGCGTTTTTCTAAGAGTTCAGTATGAAGTAATTTGCGCATGGAGTTATCCACATTTTTGCTTTGAGCAATAAGGAAGTCATGAAAAGAAGAACATTTTTTGCGGTTATTCTAGGTTTTGCAAGCATCGGAAAGTGGATTGCAAATATCATTGCTTCTGAAGTGAAGAATGCACCAAAAGAGAAACCGCAATTTACGAAAATCGACTCCTTTGGTGATGAAAAGCCCATTCGTATTTTGGCTATTGGTGATTGGGGAGCAGGCACCGGAATGCAGAAAGAAGTTGCAAAGGGAATGAATGACAATGCCGGGAAGCATCCAATAGATTTCATCATTTCAACGGGTGACAATATCTATGGCAAAGGTGTGAAGAGCGTCGATGATCCGCAATGGAAGACTAAGTTCGAAAATATCTATACCGGTGAGCATCTTCAAAAGGATTGGTTTCCCGTATTTGGCAATCATGATTATTTGGGGAATGTACCCGCTCAACTTGAATATGCGCAAAAGAATCCACGATGGAGATTTCCGGATTTCTATTATGTGATACCCAAAGAAAAGGATAATGAATTATACGACTTCTTCATGATTGACACCAATTTGATGGTTTCCGGAAAGGATGAGGAAATGCTGATTTGGCTCGAGAAAGTATTGTCAGAATCCAAGGCCAAATGGAAAATCGTGGTTGGACATCATATGATTCGCTCGCATGGGGTATATGGCGATCAAAAATTCATGATGAAGAAACTCAAGCCAATACTTGACAAATTTGCCATAGATATCTATTTATCTGGTCATGATCATGACTTGCAATTGATCAAACATCCGGATGATAAATTCTTCCAAGCCATTTCCGGAGCGGGAGGAGGAAGTAGAGATACTTCTTGGGGAACAAATACCCTATTTTCAGCTACAAATGGTGGTTTTATGGGAATTACCATTACAACAGAAATATTGTATATGGAGTTTTTTGATAAACATGGCGAAAATCAATTCGCTCATGCCATGAAAAAATAAAAAGGTAATCATGAAAAGGGTATGCTTTTTGTGGAAGGCTATCCATGTGCTTCATCCCATTCTTCAAGAAAGTATGTTATTTTTCTGTAATTGTACCACATAGGCCTTGTTTTTACTGTAATTTTCTTAGGTTGCATTTCGTAATTGGCATAATTGTCCACAATTCTGTCCAATTACTATCTATTTATTGTAAAAAAATATATTTATTCAATACATATTCAGGTGAACATTATGACAAATGTGTACCGCATTTTAATGCTGATGATTGCTTCAATCACCGCATTAAACATCACTGTTGCTCAAACGAGCATACCTCGTACATTGAGTATTCAAGGCGTATTGACTTCCTCTTTTGGCTCAACGCCATTGAAAGGGAAGCAAGTGTTCCGTGTTGGGATTTATGAATCTCCTCTCGGTGGTCTTCCATTGCATGAGCAAATTGATACAGTACTTGTTGGTGAAACAGGATTGTATCAGTTTTCACTTGGTGGAATGACAGGTCTTCCACGCACAGTCAAGTTCGATAAGCCATATTTCATTGATATCTCAGTGAATGGCGAAAAACAGAATATGCGCATTCCATTGCAATCAGCCGCTTATGCCTTCATGGCTGGTGCTGTTGAGAATGAAGCAATCGGTGTAGAACAATTGTCTCCAATTGTTCGTGAGAAGATCTTCCCAGAAGATAAAAAAGGCAGCGAAAAAGCACTAGCCAATTATGTAAGTGGTTTGCGTGCAGTAATAGCCGGCGGTGATGAAAATAGAACATCAGCCAATTATGCATCAATTTTAGGTGGCTATACCAACTCTGTAAGTGGTGCTTTCGGAACTGTAGCCGGTGGACAGGGGAATAGTTCACAAGGTTCTTGGACATTTGTTGGTGGCGGTCAAGAAAATAGAGCACAAGGAAGTTGGTCGGTAGTCACTGGTGGTAGAAGTAATACTGCAAATTCTTCCTCAAACTATGGAACAATCTCCGGTGGCCAAGGTAATCAAGTTGGATCAAATCATGGTACAATTGGAGGCGGTCAATCAAACATTGTAAGTGGACAAGCTGCAACTGTTGGTGGAGGTCAGAATAATAGGTCAATGCAGTCTCTTGCCACAACAGGTGGAGGTCAGAATAATAATTCCAGTGGTATCGGATCTACTATTGCTGGTGGTGTTTCAAATACTGCCAATGGTCAGTTTTCCGTGGTAAGTGGCGGTTCATTAAATTCAGCAAGCGGTGTAAATTCCGGAATTGGATTTGGACAAAATAATGTTGCGACCGGAACATTTTCGATTGTTGGAGGTGGAGATAGGAATAGATCCAGCGGAGTGAATGGTGTGGTAGCTGGTGGTTCACAGAATACTCTGCTTTCAGAATACTCAATAATTTCCGGTGGTAGAAATAATCAACTAGATAATTTGGCACATTACTCTGCAATATCTGCTGGACAGGACAATAGAATATTCTCGCAATTTTCTGTTGTCGGCGGCGGTGTAATGAATTCGATTTCATTGAATTCTAATCGAAGCATTATTGCAGGTGGTGATACAAATCAAATCACACATTCAGGTTCATCAACCAGCACAAATTCAGTTATTAATGGTGGTAATAAAAACACTATTACCAGTTCTAATCGAAGTATTATCGGTGGTGGTGCTTATAATGCTGTCACAAGTAGTAGTAATTCCATTGTTGCTGGTGGTACTCATAATACTATTACTACAAGTTCTGACTACTCTACTATTGGTGGTGGCTTTACAGGAACAATCACTACTAGTGATTATGCGGCTATTACTGGTGGTAGATCTAATGCTATTGGTAGCGGATCCGATTATTCATTCGTAGGTACTGGACAAAGTAATGCGATTGGTACTACATCTACACATGCATTTATTGGCTCAGGTAACAGCAATAGCATTGGAAATAATGCCACTCAATCAGTTGTTGTTGGCGGTAATGACAATGATATCGCAAATGGTAGTGTTCAATCAGCCATCGTCGGTGGAACCATTAATAATATCGCAGATGCAGACTGGGCTTTTGTTGGTGGTGGTAATGATAATAATATTGGAGCAAGTTCAACTGCTTCATTTATTGGCTCAGGTGAATCAAATGATATTGGTACTAGTGCTTGGCAGTCTGTTATTGTTGGTGGTATCGACAATAATATTGCAAATAATGGTATTCGTTCTGCTATCGTCGGCGGATATTTAAATGATATTGCAGATGCAGATTATGCAGTTGTTGGTGGTGGTAACGATAATAACATTAATGCGAGTGCTAATTACTCCACAATTGGAGGAGGTTCTGGGAATATCATCCGTTCCTCTTCAACATATTCATTTATTGGTGGTGGTTCATCAAATTCCACAAGCACCAATGATGATTATGTAACAGTCGTTGGAGGATGGTCCAATGGTGTAACCGGTGATTATTCAGCCATTGTTGGCGGTAATGATAATACCGTCAGTGGATCAACAAGTTTCATAGGTGGTGGTGAGATTAATTCTATTACCGGAAATTATGGTACAGTTGGTGGTGGGAATAATAATGACATAACAAATAGTGCTGAATATTCTACAATTGCAGGTGGTAGAGACAATACTGTTTCTGCAAACTATGGAACAGCTTCCGGAGTGAGCAATACAATTGGAACAGGCGGTGCAAATGGTGTTGCATTTGGTGCATCCAATCAGGTTTCGGCAACATATGGTGTTGCAATTGGTAATTCGAACACAGTGAATGGTACACAAGGTGTTGCAATTGGCTATAATAATACCGCTGCAGCAAATGCCATGGCACTTGGTAATGGCGCAAATGCACCTGCGAATGAATATCATGCAAAGTATTCAGAAGGTTTCTATTTCACCGGTGATGGTGATGCTTCTCAATCAGCAGAAAATCAGTTCACAGCAACATTTACCAATACAAGCGCATCAGGTAATGGTATAAATATCAAATTATCAAGTCAGTCAGCTCCTACCAATTCAAATGACTTCGTTCGCTTTACAAATTCTTTAGGTCAAACAATTGGTAGAATTGAAGGCCAAGTTGTACCACTAGCTTCAAAAGACAATCCAACAACAACATCTGCGGGATGGTCAACTAGCGATAGTTATCAAAGGGAATTGGCATTATATAATCATATAGTTGCTCTTGCCGAAGATGAGAAGACAGTAGCATATAGAGACTTGTTGATTGGTATTGCTAAGACTGTTGCTGAAGCCGTGGAAGTAGGTGTTGCATGGGCCGATGTTGGTGGTCGCTTTGCTTGCGGATGGGGATTATTCTCCATTCCATGTACAGCATTGGGTGGAACTGGTATTGCAGTTGCTGTTGCTAAAGTTGCTACTATTGTCAGAATGGCACTTGATGTTGTTCAATACACTTTGAATTTTACAGAAGCAAATCAAGGTGTAGCGGATGCTAATAAAGTCAAATCAGACTGGGCATGTAATCGCTATTCTTCTCAAGGTGTTACTTATGAATCCGGTGCAGCTGACTATGCAGAATGGTTACCCAAAACTTTGCCAGGTGAAACTTTCGTTGCTTCAGATATTGTAGGTATCAAAGATGGTAAGATTTCCAAGAATACAACAAATGCAGATCATTGCATGGTTATTTCCACAAAGCCAATTGTGCTTGGAAATACTCCTGAAGTAGGTAAAGAAAAAGAATATGAAAAAGTGGCATTTATGGGTCAAGTTCCTGTTCGCGTAATTGGTAAAGTTGAATTGGGTGATTATATCTTGCCAAGTGGTAAAAACAATGGTTTAGGTATTGCTCGCAAGCCAAAAGATTTGTCACCATATGAATATCGCAAAGTTGTTGGTGTTGCATGGAGTGCAGGTGATTCTCCTGCAGGATTCAATGTGATCAATGTTGCAGTTGGTATGAATCATAAGACAACAGCACAAGTAATTGAAGAGCAAACAAATCACATCGTGATCCTCGAAAAAGAAATGGATAAGATGCAAGAAGAAGTCAAGAATATCAATAATGCACTTATCACCGTAATGCCCACTTATAAAGAAGTTCGTGGTTTGGAGTCAAATGGTACATTGATTGAACTCTTCAAAGGATTAGATTTTGATCAGCCGAAAGTTGTGAGTGCCAGAAAGTTGAAAAGTCTCGAAAGGCAAGATGGTATTGCTTCTGAGCAACAAACACCTAATCAAATGGATGTACAAATTATTCCTGAACAAGAAGTTGAAAGAGGCTATTTAGAAGCTCGTCAGAAATTCATCGATGCAGGTGGAGATCCCGAAACAGATCCATTCTACTCACGCATGGAAAGAGATCCAAAATATAGAGAGCTAATGCTTCAAAATATCAATCGCATGCTCAATAAAAGTGCTTTGGAAGCACAGACGAAAGATCAAGCAAGCAAACCAAAGAATTGATGAGACATTTGGCTTTTTCAACTAATCATAGAATTATCATGAAACACATAATTTTAACATTAACTCTGGCATTATTGATTGGTATGCCCAATCTATCAATAAATGCGGGTACAATTTCTGCATCTGGTACTCTCAGCAAAGAGGTTACAAGTACCACTAATACAGCTCCAATCGAAGTAAAAGATTGTAATGGGAATGTTCTTAGTACTATTCCAAGTCAAGCTGTAACAACAACAAAGTATGAACCATATGCGAAAAATAATCAAACAGTGCGTTTTATAGTTACAAGATTGGAAAATCCTGTAGTGTCCGTAGTTACAATTGATAAGAATATTAATAATGACATTAATTATAATGCTACAAGTGGTAATTTTTCTGTAGATCTTACTGATCCTTCTATTGTTGAAAGCAGATATAATTATAAAGTTCAAGCTAAAATCTCTGAAGATTCTTATCCAATTGGGTCCGTAATCGCTTATCTAGGAAATAGTGGTAATGTTGCTGGTATGGAAACAAATGGCTGGTTTAAATGCGATGGTAGATTAATTGACAACTTGTCAGCTTTATCTGCTGATGAAAAAACAGCCTTGAAAAATATCCTCGGTAATAGCTCAAATCTTCCAGATCTTCGTGGAAATTTCTTGCGTGGTTTGGATGAAGGTAGAGGATGGGATGATGATGCAGGCACAAGAACCGGTGGTGAAAGCACAACAGGTGTGCGAAGCCAACAAGGCGAATCGATGAGAAAACATACGCATAGTGGGACGACAAGTACAAATGGATTGCATGATCATGGTGGCGAAACCGGTGATGGTGGTTATCAAAGAACTTCAGATGATGGTGGAACTTCAGGTACAGCAGCAGAAAATTCAGGTTCACATAGACACTCTATAAGTGCTGATGGAAATCACTCTCATACTTTTACTACCGGCGATCCTGGAAATAGCGTTGGTGGTATTACTCCAACTGCAGGCAATGAAAATCGTCCAGACAATATGGCGGTGTATTGGATTATCCGTGGTAGATAATATTGGCTATTTGAGGTAATGCCTCGTGATTATATAAATGAAAAGCCCGCGATATGATGAATATCGCGGGCTTTTTTTAGGGGGTTTAATCCACGGCTTAAGCCGTGGGATAATACGATGTAGTGGTGGTTCTAACCCACGGCTTAAGCCATGGGTTGATACGACGATGGGGCGGATCTACTACGGCTTAAGCCGTGGGATTCAGGCGCCTACTAATGCCTTATACGCTTCTGCATCCATCAAGCCATCAAGTTCTGATGGATTGGAGAGTTCGATTTTCATGAGCCAGCCATTGCCATAGGGGTCTTGATTTACTTGCTCGGGGGCATCATTCAGACCGGTATTGCATTCGATGATGGTACCGCTTACAGGTGCATAGAGATCTGCAACTGTTTTCACGGCTTCTACTGTTCCGAATGTATCACCAGCGGATACAGCGCCATTATCATTGAAGTCTAAATACACAACATCGCCAAGTTCACCTTGTGCATGATCTGTCACGCCAACGGTTCCAATATTGCCTTCCACCTTGATCCATTCATGATCTTTGGTATACTTGAGTTCTGATGGGAAATTCATGATGATTCCTTAGATATCGTTTTGAGTATTATTGCCAACCTTTGGTATCGAGATATTTCGTGTCGAAATCACCGGCAATGAAATCCGGATTATCCATCATTGCGCGATGAAAAGGAATGGTTGTATGCACGCCTTCGATAATGAATTCCTCCAATGCACGCTTCATCTTTGCAATTGCTTCTCTGCGTGTTGGCGCAAAAGTAATCAGTTTTGCAAGAAGTGAATCATAATAGGGAGGAATGGCATATCCTTGATACATATGTGAGTCAACGCGCACTCCATGTCCGCCGGGAAAATTCACCGTCTTCAACACACCCGGCGAAGGCCTGAAATCATGGAATGGGTCTTCAGCATTGATGCGACATTCAATGGAATGAAATTTTGGCGCTGTTTGCACAAGACCAAGTTTCTCACCGGAAGCCACAAGTAATTGTTCTTTCACAAGATCAATCCCAAGGGAAGCTTCCGTGACGGGATGTTCCACCTGAATGCGCGTATTCATTTCCATGAAATAGAAATTCTTATGCTTGTCAACAAGAAATTCTATTGTTCCTGCACCTTCATACTCCACCGCCAAAGCAGCTTTCACGGCTGCATCGCCCATTTCCTTGCGTAATGCTTCGGTCATGATTGGTGAAGGAGTCTCTTCAATCAATTTCTGATGTCTGCGCTGAATGGAACATTCACGCTCATTGAGATGCACGGCAGTACCGAATCTATCTGCGAAGATTTGGAATTCGATATGTCTTGGTTCTTCAATGAATTTCTCGATATAGACATCAGGATTATTGAATGCTGATTGTGCTTCATTGCGAGCCATGTTATAGAGATTTTCAAGTTCATCGGCATTTGGCACATAACGCATGCCTTTTCCGCCTCCACCGGCAGATGCCTTTATCATAACCGGATAACCCATTGCATCGGCAATTTCTTTGGCTTCTTCTACGGTTTCTACAATGCCTGCAGAACCGGGAATGACAGGTACACCGGCCGCTTTCATGGTGTCCTTAGCCACAGACTTATTACCCATATTGCGAATCGCATGGGCGCTTGGTCCAATGAAGGTGATGCCGATTTCTGCGCAGATTTCTGCGAAGGTATCATTCTCGGCTAGGAATCCATAGCCGGGGTGAATGGCATCGGCTCCGGTAATTTGTGCTGCGGTGATGATGGCGGGAATGTGGAGATAACTTTCGCGTCCCGATGCAGGACCGATGCAAACGGCTTCATCAGCGAATCGGACATGCAGGGATGTTTTGTCGGCAACAGAATACACTGCGACCGTTTTGATGCCTAATTCTTTACATGCGCGAATAACACGCAATGCAATTTCGCCGCGATTGGAGTGTATCGTGGAAGAATACATTCCCAATGAATGGAATGCTTAATCAGGCTTAACAATGAACAAAGGTTGATTATACTCAACCGGCTGGGCATTATTTGGAAGAATGCTCACAATGGTGCCTGAAACATCGCTTTCAATTTCATTCATGAGTTTCATCGCTTCTACGATACAGAGTGTTTGACCTGCAGTCACTCGTGATCCAACTTGCACAAAAGCAGGTGCATCCGGAGAAGGTGAGCTATAATATGTTCCGACAATCGGGGAGAGAATCGTATGAGTATTTTCATCCACTATAGGCGCGCTGGCAGGCATTGCTTGCACTGGTGTAGGTTGTGTATCCACGCCTTGAGCGGGTACATGCGCATGTGCGACAGGTGCCATTTGAGTGACAACTTGATCCGGACCACGCTTTGAAACGGATATGGACGCGCCTTCTTCCTCAATCATGAGTTCAGTGGCTGAACTGGCATCAAATATTGCCAATAATTCTTTCAAGTATTGTAAATCCATGTTTTTCTTCTCCGTTGATAATGAAAAAGCGTGTCACTGAAAGAATCAGCAGACACGCTTCATGGGAAGTGTCTGATGATTATTCTTTTACGCGTTCAACATATTCGCCATTGCGGGTATCAATGCGAAGCATGTCTCCCTCATTGACGAAAATGGGAACTTGAATGGTTGCGCCTGTTTCTACAGTTGCAGGCTTGAGAACATTCGTTGCAGTATCGCCACGCACGCCTGGTTCGGTTTGCGTAACGCGTAAGTGCACATGTGGAGGCAATTCAACGGACAAAACAGATGTTTCATCAGATGTCAACTGCACCTCTTGATTTTCTTTCATTAATTTTGCTGCATTGCCAACAATATTCGCATCCACAGGTATTTGATCATAGGTATTCACATCCATGAATACATACGATTCGCCATCGCGATACAAATATTGAAAATCATTGCGCTCAACTCTCACGAATTCAATGGTTTCACCGGAACGATAGCGATTCTCAAGCAATTTTCCATTGCGAAGCACACGGAGTTTCACTTGATAAAATGCACGGAGATTTCCGGGAGTACGATGCTCGCTTTCCAATACTTGGCATAATTCGCCATTGTATTTCAAAAAAGCTCCAACACGTAAATCGGCTGTGGTTGCCATAAACCATCCAAATTGTGAGAAAGTATAGGGATTTCCCTGAAAAGTGAGGTCTCGAGCGGATTCGAACCGCTGTAGGGGCTTTTGCAGAGCCCTGCCCAGCCACTAGGCGACGAGACCGGATTCATCAGTAACGATATGGTCGTAAAAGATGAATTGCAAAAATACCATTGTATGCTCGGAATACCAAGCAGAAATACCAATGTGGAAAAGATAGGGCTTGAAAACAGAAAAGATAGGAAAGTAGATTGTTGAAAGCTTGGCTCTTCCTATTTTTGCGCACACAAAGCCAAGTTTTGGCTGATTATACGGAAGATGTTTAACATTCATGGACCACAATATGGCTTCTTCGAATCCTTTGTTTTTGACAAAACCTTTAGAACAATTGCAAAAAGAGGCAAGTGGTGATGGCGAGGGTCATACACTCAAACGTACTTTGGGTCCGCTGAGTTTGGTATTGCTTGGCATCGGTGCCATCATTGGAGCTGGACTTTTTTCTCTAACAGGTATTGCAGCCGCAAATAATGCGGGACCTGCGGTTACAATTTCTTTTATGGTTGCGGCTATTGGTTGTGCTTTTGCTGGCCTTTGCTATGCTGAATTTGCTTCGATGATTCCAATTGCGGGATCTGCATATACATATTCCTATGCAACAATGGGCGAATTGCTTGCTTGGACGATCGGTTGGGATTTGGTATTGGAATATGCCGTGGGAGCGGCTACAGTGGCCATTAGTTGGTCGAGATATCTCGTGAAATTACTTGGCATCATGGAAGTTGGTTTGCCTCATCAACTCGTGATGTCGCCATGGGATCCACCCTATATCGGTCCGGATGGAATGGCCATTACAGGTATAATCAACTTACCGGCAGTCTTCATCACCGTTATGATGTCTCTGCTTCTCATTCGTGGAACAGAAGAATCAGCAAAGATGAATGCAATTGTTGTATTCCTGAAAGTTGCCGTTGTTCTTGTGTTTATTGGTCTTGGCTGGGCATATATTGATCCTGCAAACTATACTCCATATATTCCTGACAATACAGGCGTCTATCAGCATTTTGGTTGGTCTGGTATTGTTACCGGCGCCGCAGTTGTGTTTTTTGCTTTTATTGGTTTTGATGCTGTTTCTACTGCCGCTCAGGAAGCAAAAAATCCGCAAAGGGACATGCCGATTGGGATATTGGGATCGCTTGTGATTTGTACGATTCTCTATGTTTTGTTCGCACATGTGATGACAGGTCTTGAAAATTATAAAAACTTCGCCGGTGAGGCAGCTCCTGTTGCTTTGGCAATTATGAAGACTCCATACACATGGCTTCAAACGGCCATCATCGTTGCAATTCTTGCGGGATATTCTTCCGTGATTTTGGTGATGTTGCTTGGTCAGTCACGTGTATTCTTCTCCATGAGCAAGGATGGTTTATTGCCTAGTCTTTTTGCAGCTGTACATCCAAGATTTCTCACGCCGTATAAATCGAATCTGTTCTTCATGGTATTTGTATCCCTTTTCGCGGCATTTGTGCCTGTGACGGTTGTGGGTGAGATGACAAGTATCGGTACGCTCTTCGCATTTATTCTGGTTTCTTTTGGAATTATTGTGATGCGCAGAACTCATCCTAATGTTCCTCGTGCATTCAAAACCCCGCTTGTACCATTGGTTCCGGCTCTTGGAATTGCAACATGTTTCTATATGATGTATTCTTTACCATTTGATACATGGCTTCGACTCATCATTTGGATGGCAATCGGTTTTGTTTTGTACTTTGCTTATGGTGCGAAACATTCGAAATTGCGTAAAGCATCCATGGGTTGATAAACGTATCGTAGATTTTCAAAGGTCAAGGGAATATTCCTTGGCCTTTTTTTATGGAGTGTACAATGTCTGATTTCAATCCACATGCATATTGGGAAGAGAGATTGACAAAAGATATCGGCCTGCACAGAGTTGGACATCTTGCGTATGGCAAGGCATTCAATCGGGCTTTATATGCAATCAGAAGGCATGTATTCAATGCTGTTCGACAGCAATATCTACCGGATATCACTGAAAAGTCAATTCTCGATTGCGGGAGTGGAACGGGATTTTATCTGAATTTGTGGAATAGACTTAGTCCTAAATCTCTTTCCGGACTTGATTTTACAGAAGCTTCGGTTGAATTCTGTGCTCGGCGTTTTCCGCATCTCTCGATCTATCATGCCGATATCACGAATGCTGATTCAATGAGCGTGATTCCGGATCAATCTCAAGATGTGATTTCGATTTTTGATGTACTGTTTCATGTGACGGATGATCAACAATATGCGAGTGCATTACATGAAATTGGTAGAATCATGAAGGATGATGGCATTCTTTTGTATTCTGACAATGTGCCAAGACATGGCACAAAAAGGGAAAGGCATATCGTTCATCGGTCTAAGGAAGATGTATTTGCTCTATTGAAGAATGCCGGATTTGAAGTGATGGAGCGCAAGCCCATGTTTTACTTGATGGGATACCCTGTTGATGTGAAGTCCACTTTGCCCGGAAAGTTGTGGAATTTGTTCATGTATCCGGTTCGAAAGAGTGAAATCATGGGAATGATATACGCATCCGTTTTGTATTTCCCTGAATTATTCTGCATTTCCTTTTTCAAGGAAAGTCCAACCACCGAATTGCTTATTTGCCGCAGAATTCCCCGATAAAAAAAAGCCCGAATTTCTTCGGGCTTTGATTTATCCAAGATAGGATCTGAGTGCTTTTGATCGTGAGGCATGTCGCAATCTGCGTATTGCCTTTTCTTTGATTTGTCTCACGCGTTCGCGCGTAAGATTGAATTTTTCACCAATTTCTTCGAGGGTGAGGGTTACGCCTTCGAGTCCGAAATACAATTTGATGACTTCTGCTTCTCTTTGTGAAAGCGTGGTCAACACTTGTTGAACTTCCACGCGCAAGGATTCGCGCATCAATTCGGAATCCGGTGGTGGTTGCAAATCATTCGGAAGAATATCGAGGAGTCGATTGTCCTCACCTTGCACGAATGGCGCATCCACTGAGAGATGTCTTCCGGAAATTTTAATAGTTTCAGAAATCTCCGCGACGCTCATGTCCAATTGTTCGGCAAGTTCTGATGCTGTTGGTTCGCGCTCAAATGCTTGTTCAAGTTCACTGAATTTCTTACCGATTTTATTCAATGCACCAACACGATTGAGCGGGAGACGAACGATACGGGATTGTTCAGCGAGAGCTTGAAGAATGGATTGTCTGATCCACCACACGGCATAAGAAATGAATTTGAATCCACGGGTTTCATCGAAGCGTTTTGCTGCTTTGATCAATCCAAGATTTCCTTCATTAATCAAATCACCGAGGGATAACCCTTGATTTTGATATTGCTTCGCAACAGACACAACAAAACGAAGATTGGCTTTCACCAAACGCTCAAGTGCAAGTTCGCCATCAAAACCGCCTTTTTTTATCAATTTCGCGAGATCAATCTCATCATCTCCGGTTAGAAGTTCTACTCTTCCGATTTCCTGAAGATATTTATCGAGCGATTGACTTTCGCGATTGGTATATTGTTTCGTAATTCTCATTCGCAGCACCTGAAAATTGCGATGATTCGCAAGTATATGAAAGTATGGCCAAAACGATTTGTAACGGGCTATATTGTATAAGCCGTTATTATTCCATCACTTTCGGAACTTTAAAAAATGTTTCATTTTTGTTTGGAGCATTTTCGAGCGCCTGCTTCACACTCAAGGATTCGCTTGATATATCATCGCGAAACACATTGGGAAGATCAAGAACATGAGACATTGGCTCTACTCCATTCAAATCCAAAGTATTGATTGCTTCGATTGCATGAACAATAGTGGCAAATTCATGCGTAAAAGCATCAATTTCGGTGTCAGTGAAGCTCAAACGAGAAAGTTCGGCTATTCTTTTTACCGTTTTTGAGTCTATTTCGCCATTTGAGTTCATTTTTTGAGCAAAATATGATATTGGACATGGACAGTATATTTCACGTAAAATACACGGGGTGCAAAAATACGAAAATTAGCTGAGGAAGCGATGTACTTTCTTGATTTGTGCTTGAGTCATGATTATCGTACTTTTGTGAGCCCTCCATTGGAGTTTGAAGAACAGGCTCCCTTTTGCAGCATAGAGAGAAATATGGACAAATTAATTATTCATGGTGGACAGCGCCTCGAAGGCACTGTCAGAATTTCCGGTGCCAAAAATGCGGCATTGGCTTTGATTCCGGCGGCATTGCTTGCGCCCGGAAAGAATCTCATCACTAATACTCCCAATATCAAAGATGTTAAAACTGTGTCTCGACTCCTCGAGGCAATGGGAGCACATTGCCTGCTTGAAGGCGAGAATCTTATGATAGATTCATCGGGAGTGAATTCATTTGAAGCTCCCTATGAGCATGTGAAGCAGATGCGTGCATCCATCAATGTATTGGGTCCATT
>JBEEPK010000007.1:0-57537 GCA_041191145.1 Bacteroidota bacterium | reverse complement strand
GAATATTCCTCGAGGCGTGCGCCTTCGGGCTTCAGATCAAATTTTTTCGATTGTGTTTGGGCTTTTGCCATGATTGTTCTCTATCCAAGTCTTAAGGCATTTTTATTTCTTTGCCGGATTTTACGGCAAGGCGCTTTACTTGTGCTCTTCCATTTTCATCAACTGTGCGATCCAAACGGATACGAGTTGCTTGTTTTGTGTCAGGGTCAATCAACATGGCATTTGAATATGCAATAGCTAATTCACGCTCATGAATTCCACCCTCGGGATATGCCTGGCTTTTGCGCATGTGACGCTTGTGCACATTCACTCCCTCTACGAGGAGACGACCTTTTTTTGCATCTACTTCAATAACACGGCCTTCTTTGCCTTTGTCATCTCCGGAAATGATTTTCACCATATCATTTTTCTTGATTGCCATCTTCATGGTTTCGTTCCTTATAATACCTCAGGTGCCAAAGAAACGATTTTCATGTATCCACTGTCACGCAATTCGCGTGCCACAGGTCCGAAAATACGTGTACCTCTTGGTTCACCTTGATTGTTCAGAATGACAGCGGCATTCTCATCGAAGCGAATGAATGAACCATCCTTACGCTTAATCTCTTTTTTGGTGCGAACGACAACTGCTTTGCAGACTTCGCCTTTTTTCACACCTGCATTCGGAAGCGCGCTCTTTACGGAAACGACGATCACATCGCCTACTCCGGCATAACGGCGTGCATGTCCGCCAAGGACACGAATGCAACGCACACGCTTAGCACCCGAATTATCCGCTGCAATAAGATTTGACTCTTCTTGTATCATATCGTTCTTCCTTAATTACTTCGCACGATCGACAATTTCAACGAGCATCCAACGCTTGCGGGCACTCAAGGGACGACTTTCTATGACGCGTACAGTATCACCAATGCGACACTCATTTGCTTCATCATGAGCCATGACCTTCTTTGTCTGCTTATAATATTTCTTGTACAGTGGATGAGCAACTTGACGCTCAATCGCCACAACAATGCTTTTGTTCATGGCGGCACTGATTACTTTGCCTTGACGGATTTTCTTTCCGGTTGTAGAAGGCGCTTGCTCTGTTGCTTTAGTAACCATATTGTTCAATTCTTAATAGTGCGTAGTGTATCAAACTGCAACATTTCGCTCGCGCAATACCATTTTGATACGCGCAATATCTTTGCGTAAGGTTCTGATCTGTGATGTATTCTCAAGCTGACTCATCGCCTTCTCAAAATTTCTCAAGACCAATGCTTCCTCAGTGGAAGTCAACATCTCCATCAATTCTTCAGTGGAGACTTGGCGAATTTCAGACGCTTTTTGCTTTTTCATTACTCTGTCGCATCCAAGCGTGTTACAAATTTTACTTTGATCGGCAATTTATGAGAGGCCAAACGTACTGCCTCTGCTGCTTTTTCTCTTGATACGCCGTCGATCTCAAAGAGAATTCTACCTGGCTTAACAACCGCTACCCAGAATTCTGGATTACCCTTACCGGATCCCATTCGAACCTCTGCAGGTTTCTTGGTCACAGGTTTATCAGGAAATATGCGAATCCATACTTTACCGTCACGACGGAGATAACGATTGATGGCAATACGAGCTGATTCAATCTGACGATTGGTTATCCATGCCGGCTCCATCGCTTTGATTCCAAAGGTTCCGAATGCAACCTGTGAACCACGATAGGCTTTGCCTTTCATTCTGCCACGTTGTGTTTTTCTATGCTTTACTCTTTTAGGAATCAGCATTGTGCCATATCCTTATTTAATCTTTAGTTACAAGCTTACCAATTACTTCGCCACGGCAAATCCATGTCTTGACTCCAATCAATCCATAGACCGTTGAAGCTGTTGCAGTACCATAATCAATGTCTGCACGCAATGTGTGCAATGGTACGCGTCCTTCTTTATACTGCTCAGTGCGAGACATATCGGCTCCGCCCAAACGGCCGGAACACATCACGCGAATACCTTCAGCGCCCATTCTCATCGCTGCACCTACAGATTGCTTCATAGCCTTACGGAATGAAACTCTTCCTTCTAATTGCTGAGCAATGTTCTCTGCAACCAATTGGGCATCTATCTCAGGACGCTTGATTTCATGAATGAGAATCTTTACATCCTTTTTGGAAATCTTCTTCAACTCTTCTTCCAATTGCGTAATATCTTTACCGGACTTACCGATAATCACGCCAGGACGAGATGTATGCAATGTTATGCGTAATTGTTTTGCAGTGCGCTCAATCACAATACGTGCAACACCTGCTTTACGCTTGCTGCTTTTGATATAAGAACGGACCATTAAGTCTTCAGACAATTTGTCGGCCACATTCTTTTCATCAAACCAGTTTGCATCCCAGTGGCGAGTAATGCCTAAACGGATACCAATAGGATTTGTCTTCTGACCCAAAGTTTCACTCCTGATAGTTACTGAGCAACTGAGACTTCAATCGTTAAGTGATGCGAACGCTTGCGTATTCTATAAGCTCTACCCATTGGGGCAGGAGAAATGCGTTTCGCTGTAGGACCTTGATTGACATAGGCCGCACTCACAAATAATTTTCCTTCATCGACACGCTCATTGGCTGCCGTGGCCTTCTCCATGACATTCGCTATCGCAGAACGAAGAACCATTTCTGCATCTTTAGATGCAGACTTTGGAGAGAATCTCAGCGTCGCCAATGCTTGACCGGCTGATTTTCCTCGTATCAAATCAATCACCAATCGCATTTTTCGAGGTGAAGAGCGTAAATAACGCTTTGTTGCACGAGCATTGAGCATAATATTATAACCTTATTCAGCTACGAATTATCGTTTTCCGGACTTTTGGTCCTTTCTGTTTCCTGCATGACCTTTGAATGTTCTCGTCGGAGAAAATTCACCAAGTTTGTGACCAACCATATTTTCTGTCACATATACAGGAATGAATTTATTGCCATTATGAACCGCAAAAGTGTGACCAACAAAATCCGGTGCTATCGTTGAAGCACGTGACCATGTTTTTACAACAGTCTTCTTGCCAGATTCATTTAATGCATCCACCTTCTTCATGAGTTTATAGTAGATGAATGCGCCTTTTTTCAGTGAGCGAGCCATAATGTCCTAATTACTTTCTTTTACGAACAATAAGATCAGTTGACTTCTTTTTATTCTTGCGAGTCTTCAAGCCCTTGGCCAATTGACCCCAAGGTGAACGTGGATGTTGACGACCACCACCGGATTTTGAACGTCCTTCACCACCACCCATCGGGTGATCGATCGGATTCATCGCCATACCACGTGTTTGCGGACGAACTCCCAACCAACGCATACGACCAGCTTTTCCATAAAGGATATTTTCATGATCGGAATTACCAACAACTCCAAGAGTTGCCATGCATGATTGTGGTACTTTTCTAATTTCACCGGAAGGCAACTTAACCTGAGCCATCCCACCGTCGAAACCTACTAGCTGAGCACCTGTACCGGCACTACGAACCATTTGACCACCTTTACCAGGCTTCATTTCAACATTGTGAATGAACATACCTACAGGAATTTTCTCCATCGGAAGAGCATTACCATCTTGAAGATCTGCATTCGGACCAGACATAACTTTTTGGCCAACTTTCAATTTGCCAGGTGCCAAGATATATGTAAGCTCGCCATCTTCATAACGCAAAAGGGCAATACGGCAAGTACGATTTGGATCATACTGTATGCTCATTACTTCTGCAGCAATACCATGCTTTCTACGCTTGAAATCTATGATTCGATACTTCTGCTTGTGTCCACCACCACGATGTCTTGATGTGATGCGACCTGTATTGTTCCGTCCACCACTCTTCTTTTTTGGAGCAAGAAGAGATTTTTCCGGTTGCGCTCCAGGTGTGACTTCATTAAATGAACTCACTGAGTAAAAACGCGTTCCCGGTGTAATCGGTTTGAGAATTCTTAAAGCCATTGTCTATCTCGAAATTAATCTTCAGTATTACCTTCACCGCCGACAAGGTCGATGGAGTATCCGGGTGCTAATGTTATATATGCTTTCTTACGAAGAGGGGTTGCACCGCGCATCAAACCACGTTTTGTAAAACGTGTTTTGTTTTTGCCCTTCACATTTACTGTTCTAACAGAAGAAACTTTCACATCATAAAGACGCTCAATAGCAGCTTTGATCTGGATCTTATTTGCATCTGTCGTCACTTCAAAAGCATATTGTTGCTTCTCTGCAAGCATCGCCGCTTTCTCTGTGAGCATCGGGCGTTTAATTACTGTAATCATCGTTCTTTTGCCTAATTACTTCAGCATTAAAAAGTTTGTACCAGATCCTGCAAGGCTTCCTTGCTAAGGATGATATTCTTATGATTGAGTATGTCATATGTCGAAGCAATTGTCGCTGGTAATGTCATAACACCAGGGATATTTCTTGCGGACAACACTACATTCTTATCGGAATCCTTGAGCATGAATAATGACTTTTGACCATCAATCTTCAATGCCTTCATTACGCCAATCATATTCTTGGTCTTAATCCCGTCAAAAGCCAAACCTTCAATAACGAGAAGATTTTCTTCTTTAACACGCAATGACAAAGCTGACTTTCTAGCCAATTTCTTCATTTGTGCAGGAAGATATTGCTTATAGAGATGTGGTCTTGGACCATGAATGGTTCCACCACCCACCCATACAGGTGAACGGCTTGAACCAGCTCTGGCTGTACCACGACCTTTTTGTTTCCAAGGTTTTTTACCACCACCGCGTACTTCTGATCTAACTTTGGTTTTGGCAGTTCCTTGTCTCTGGTTCGCCAAGTATGCTTTTACCGCAAGGTACATCGCATGCTCACTTGGCTCCACATTGAAAACCTCTTCAGGTAATTCCACCTGACCGGTTACAGATCCATTTTTTCCGTATACATTTACGAGCATTGTTCTATACCTTACAGCTTAACAATTTCTACTATAGAATTAATTGCACCGGGTATGCTGCCTTTGATGACAAGCAAATTTTGTTCCGGCATGATATCAAGCACTTCGAGATTTCTAATGCTGATTCTAGTACCACCCATTCTACCGGCCATACGCATACCTTTGAATACTCTCGAAGGATATGATGATGATCCAATTGAACCTGGAGCACGTTGTCTGTCAGATTGTCCATGGGTTGACATACCAACACCACCGAAGTGATGTCTCTTCATAACACCTTGGAAACCACGACCTTTTGATGTGCCGGATACCTTCACCTTGTCTCCGATTTGCAAAATGGTTTCAATAGTTACAGTTTCACCAGGTGCAACGGTAATATTGTCCATTCTGAACTCTTTGATATGGCGTTTTGGTGCAATGCCGGCTTTTTTAAAGTGTCCGGCAAGCGGTTGGGATACCTTACGCTCGGCTATTTCTCCATAACCGAGTTGAACGGCAGTGTATCCGTCTTTTTCTAATGTGCGGACTTGCACTACTGCGCATGGTCCTGCTTCTATGACTGTACAGGGCACATATTCACCGTTCTCGCTGAATATGCTAGTCATGCCCAATTTTCGACCTAATAGCATCTTGTCTTTACTCCTTAGACCTTTACCTCGACATCAACTCCTGCGGGAAGCTCTAAACGCATCAATGCATCTATAGTGCGTTGCGTCGAGCTGAAGATATCTATCAGACGCTTATGAACTCGCGCTTCAAACTGCTCACGCGATTTTTTATCAACGTGTGGCGAGCGTAGAACTGTGTATACGGTTTTTTCCGTTGGCAACGGAATTGGACCGGATACTACTGCTCCCGTTTGCTTAATAGTGCGAACAATACGCTCGGACGATTTATCAATTAGGTTGTGGTCGTACGATTTTAATTTGATACGAATCCTTTGGGTAGCCACGCTCACGTACCTTCAAAAAAATGAGAGACAAAGAAAGATGGGGATGAGATTAACATCCCCATCTAACGGTACATATTTTATTCAATAATCTTAGTTACAACACCAGCACCTACTGTACGGCCACCTTCGCGAATCGCAAAGCGTAGTCCTTCTTCCATAGCTACCGGCGTAATAAGCTCTACGATGAGATTGTCAAGGTTGTCACCAGGCATAACCATTTCTGTACCTGAAGGAAGTGTTGCAACACCTGTTACATCAGTTGTACGGAAATAGAATTGCGGACGATAACCATTGAAGAATGGAGTGTGACGACCACCTTCATCTTTAGTCAATACATAAACCTGCGCATTGAATTTGTGGTGAGGCTTAATGGAACCTGTTTTAGCAAGAACCATACCACGCTCAATCTCTGCTTTGTCAACACCACGGAGCAAGAGACCAACATTGTCACCGGCAACTCCTTGATCAAGAAGCTTACGGAACATTTCAACACCTGTTACTGTAGTTTTCTTTTGGAGACCAAAACCAACCAACTCAACTTCTTCGTTAACATTGACGATACCGCGCTCAATACGACCTGTAGCTACTGTACCACGACCTGTAATAGAGAATACATCTTCAACAGGCATGAGGAATGGTTTGTCTGTGTCACGAACTGGAGTTGGGATATAGTTGTCAACCGCATCCATGAGATCATAGATTGGCTTCAAGCGTGGATCATCAACAGGTACTGAATCAGATGTACCTGCATCAAGCCCTTGAAGAGCTGATCCTTTGATGATTGGAATTTCATCGCCTGGGAAATTATACTTGGAGAGAAGTTCACGAACTTCAAGTTCTACGAGTTCCAACAATTCTGGATCTGCAATATCAACTTTGTTCATGAAAACGACGATACGAGGAACGCCAACCTGACGTGCAAGAAGAATGTGCTCGCGTGTTTGTGGCATAGGTCCATCTGTACCTGCCACAACTAGGATTGCACCGTCCATCTGCGCTGCACCTGTGATCATGTTTTTCACATAATCCGCGTGACCTGGACAGTCAACGTGTGCATAGTGACGATTTGCTGTTTCGTACTCCACGTGAGCAGTGTTAATGGTGATTCCACGTGCCTTCTCTTCGGGAGCATTATCAATTGAATCATACGAACGCTTTGCAGACAAGCCAGATTTGGCCAATGCCATTGTGATCGCTGCAGTGAGCGTTGTCTTACCATGGTCAACGTGGCCAATTGTACCAATATTGACGTGGGGCTTAGACCTTTCAAATTTCTCTTTTGCCATAGTGCACCTAACGTGATAACTATATGTAATGAAAAAAATGCTTATCGCTATGCTGTTAATACTGCTTTAGCGTCGTAGGCTCGTAGTGTGAGAAAATCATTGTATATGATCCTCTACCTTGTGTCATTGAACGGAGTTTAGTTACATAACCAAACATTTCACTCAATGGTACTGAGGCTCTCACTCCTTGCGAGCTACCCTTTTGCGTAATCTCTTCGATCTTGCCTCTTCTGGAATTTATATCGGCTATTACTTCGCCTATATATTCCATCGGAGCTATTGCCTCAACTGCAAAAACCGGTTCCAACAATGTTGGATTAGCCAATCCAATGGCTTCTCTTACCGCATTTGCAACTGCAACTTTACAAGCAATATCAGTTGTCTCTCCTTCTCTTATGCCGACATCCGTAATTTCAACTGTTATATCTACTATCGGATATCCTGCAATCGGACCTACACTCAACGATTCCTTAGCGCTTATTTGCAATGCTTCAAGCAACTGCGGAGCTAATTTTGGAAGATTCTCACCCAACAATACTTGATTGCCCTGGCCTGAATCCGATGAACGCAATGAAACGGTCACCTTCGCATATTGATTCTTGTTTCCAATTTGTCTGTCAAATTCAACTTCACTAACTGAAGATCCAAGAATCGTTTCTCTGTAAGCTACCTGAGGCTTGCCAACTCTCGTTGCAACACCAAACTCACGCTTGAGTCTGTCAACCATGATGTCCAAATGCAATTCGCCAACGCCACTGATAATGTTTTGACCACTATCTTGATCATTATTGAATTTAAATGTTGGATCCTCATCCGCAAGTCTGGCTAATGCATCTAGCATTTTTGCCTGATCTGCTGTCGATTTTGCTTCAATCGACTGATTGATCACAGGTTCGAGAAAACTGATTTTTTCAAAGAGCACTTGATTATCTTGATGACACAATGTGTCACCTGTCTTGGTTAACTTTAACCCAGGTAATGCAACTATCTCACCGGCTTCGCAGGATGATAATTCATCTCGCTTATTAGCCTGCATTCTTAAAATCTTTTGTACTCGTTCACGCTTGCCTATTGAAGCATTGTATATCATGTCTCCAACTTTTAGTATTCCGGAATAAACCCGAATAAAAGTTAACCGACCTACATATACATCCGTGAGCACTTTAAATGCAAGAGCTGAAAAAGGTTCATCTGATGATGGTTTTCTTTCAATTGCCTTTTCAGAATCCTGAGGATCAAAACCTCTTACAATACCACGATCTATTGGAGAAGGTAAATATCTAGTAATTGAATCTAGGACTTGCTGAACTCCTTTATTCTTAAAAGAAGAGCCACAACAAACAGGTAAAAACTTCGAAGCAATCACAGCCTCTCGAATAGAAGCAATCAACTCATCTTCCGTAATGACTTCTCCACCGAAATATTTTTCAAGTAAATTGTCATTGGTCTCTGCAATTGATTCAATCAAATAAGATCTTGCTTCATCAGCTTTACTGACCATCGATTCTGGAATCTCACGAATTTCAAAGTTGTTTAGGTTTTGATCATCGCCATTGAAGTGTAAATACTTCATTGCAATCAAATCAATAATGCCGACAAATTCATCAGCACTTCCTACAGGTATGAAAATCGGAGTTGGATTTGCACCAAGAATCTCACGAATTGATTCAACAGCTTTTTCAAAGTCAGCTCCGATTCGATCCATCTTATTGATGTATACAATTCTCGGTACACCGAATTGATCTGCTTGTCTCCAGACCGTTTCTGATTGAGGCTCTACTCCGGCTACTGCACAAAATACTGCAACAGCTCCATCAAGCACTCTCAAAGATCTCTGCACTTCCGCTGTAAAATCAACATGTCCGGGCGTATCTATGATATTAATCTGATGATCATGCCAATAGCATGTCGTTGCAGCAGAAGTTATCGTGATACCTCTCTCTCGCTCCTGATCCATATAGTCCATGAAAGCTGTGCCTTCATGCACCTCTCCCATCTTGTGGAGAGCACCGGAATAAAAGAGAATACGCTCGGTAGTTGTTGTCTTGCCTGCATCAATATGAGCAATGATGCCTATATTTCTATATTTATCTAGCTCAATTGTGCGCGACATAGCTTACAGCGCTACCAGGGTTTAATTGACAAAGAACGAATTATTTCTATTACCACTTGAAATGCGCGAAAGCCTTATTAGCTTCAGCCATTCTGTGAACATCATCACGCTTCTTCACTGATGAACCTTCGCCATTTGAGGCAGCCATCAATTCAGATGCTAATCTAGAAGCCATTGATTTGTCACGACGCTCAGATGCGTACAATTTCAACCAGCGAATTGCCAATGCAAAGCGACGCTCTTCACGAACTTCTACCGGTACTTGATATGTAGCACCGCCAACTCGTCGAGAACGAACCTCGATAGCAGGAGACACATTGCTCAATGCCTTGCGGAATACCTCAATAGGATCCTGCTTCATTTTATCTGCAATGATATCGAATGCAGAATAAACCAAAATACGTGCTGTATTTTTTTTGCCCTGTATCATCACCTTATTGATGAACCTTGATACCATCACATCATTGAAGCGTGGATCGGGCACTGCATATCGTTTCTCTGCTCTTTTCTTTCTCATAAATCTATCTCTGACTATACGATTCTAATTATTTTTTTCCGGCCGGCTTAGGGCGCTTCGCACCATACTTGGAGCGAGACTGCATACGATCTTTAACACCTTGTGTATCCGCTGCTCCACGAACAATGTGATAACGAACACCAGGAAGATCTTTCACACGACCACCACGAATCAATACGATTGAGTGCTCTTGAAGATTATGCCCTTCTCCTGGGATATAAGCAATCACTTCAAATTGATTTGTCAAACGAACTTTTGCAACCTTGCGCAAAGCAGAATTTGGTTTCTTCGGCGTTGTTGTATAAACGCGAGTACAAACTCCACGGCGCTGTGGGCAACTAGCAAGAGCCGGAGATTTACTTTTCTCTATCAGCTTTTTGCGACCTTTTCTTACAAGTTGACTAATCGTAGGCACTGTATCTATTCCTTACAAAACTTCGTTTTTATATCACCGTCGGGCTGTTTTCGTGATTCCGACAGAGCTTGCAAAACTACACAAAATGTTGATAACCACCAAAACTTTTTTTATCTACCTTCAGAACGCTTTTGTTGATAAGCCTTCACCATCTCGTCTTGAACATTTTTCGGCACTTGTGAATAGCGCAAGAATTCCATTGAAAACTCGCCCTTTCCTTGTGTAACGGAACGCAAGTCTGTAGAATATCCAAACATTTCACTCAATGGTACTTCTGCTTCAACCACAACATATCCTGCATCCATTGTAGCACCAACAATTACACCGCGACGCTGATTGATTTGTCCAATAGCAACGCCCTGGAATTCTTCAGGAGCACTGATTTCTAATTTCATGATTGGCTCAAGAATAACCGGCTTTGCTTTCATGTATGCTTCGCGGAAAGCTGCAATAGATGCAACTTTAAATGCCATTTCTGAAGAGTCAACAGGGTGCTCGGCACCGTCATTGATTGTGGCACGAACACCTACAACAGGCTGGCCAATCAATGAACCTTCAGTAATAGCTTCTTTGAATCCTTTATCACAAGCAGGGATATATTCACGAGGAATAACACCACCTACGATATCATCAACGAATTCATAAGTTTCAACTGCATCACTAGGCAATGGCTCAAGGAAACCTGCTACACGAGCAAATTGACCAGATCCACCTGTTTGCTTTTTGTGTGTATAATTGAAATCTGAATTTGCAGTGATTGTTTCACGGAATGCTACTTTTGGTCTACCAACATTCACTTCGCAATTATATTCACGCTTGATACGCTCGATATAAATTTCCAAGTGCAATTCACCCATTCCTTTGATGATCGTTTCTCCACTTTCTTCATCACGATATACACGGAATGTTGGATCCTCTTTCGTAAAGCGATTCAATGCTTTTGAGAAGTTTACCTGACCTGCTTTTTCTTTCGGACTAACTGCAAGTTCGATAACAGGTTCAGGAACAAACATCGATGTCATCGTAACACTGAGGTTACCATCTGTGAATGTATCGCCTGATGCACAGTCAATACCGAACATTGCCACAATTTGTCCTGGTCCTACTTCATCGATATCATGCATTTCATCAGCATGCATACGAACAAGTCTTGGAACTTTCACGCGCTTACCATTAGACATATTGGTGATGGTATCACCTTTCTTTACGCCGCCTTGATAAATACGCATGTATGTGAGCTGACCAAAACGGCCATCTTCAAGCTTGAATGCCAAACCAACAAACGGTTTCGCTCTATCAGGAATCAATTCTAATTTAGCTTCGTTTTGGCTTTGATCAAGACCTTCATTCTTTACATCTTTTGGTGCAGGCAAGAACATTCCAACAGCATCCAATAGGACTTGGACACCCTTATTCTTCATTGCAGAACCTACATAAAGAGGAGTGATTTTCAGATTGATAGTCTCACGACGAATAATCGGAATCAACTCTTCAGCAGTCACTTCATCTTCCATCAAGAATTTTTCTGCGATTGTATCATCGAAGTCTGACAATGCTTCAACAATTGCATGGCGGCGTTTTTTCGCTTCTTCCAAATACTCTGCTGGAATCTCTTCACGGCGAATATTCTCACCATTATCACCATCGAAAAACACGGCTTTCATGTGCAATAAATCAACAACACCTGCAAACCTGTCTTCCAATCCCATCGGAAATGTCATGACAACAGGACGGTGATGTAATTTTTCACGCAATTGATCAGCAACACGATCAGGGTTTGAACCGGAACGGTCAATCTTATTGATGAAAGCAAGTCTTGGAACATTATATCTCTTCATCTGACGATCAACTGTGATCGACTGACTCTGAACGCCGGCAACACCACACAAAACCAATACAGCACCGTCAAGAACACGCAATGCTCTTTCCACTTCAACTGTAAAGTCAACGTGACCAGGAGTGTCAATCAAATTGATCTCAAAATCACCCCATGTGCAGTAAGTGGCTGCAGACTGAATGGTAATCCCTTTTTCTCTTTCAAGATCCATGGAGTCCATCGTGGCACCAACACCCGACTTTCCTCTCACTTCCTCGATCTTGTGGATCTTACCTGTATAGAACAAAATGCGCTCGCTGAGCGTGGTCTTGCCCGAATCAATGTGGGCAGAAATACCAATATTCCTAACTTTTGAGATGTCTGACATAGCTGCCTTAACCTACTGCAATAGAATATTTATGAAGATGATTATTTATCTAGTTTGAGAAATCCTCGCCAAAAGCGAAGACCACAAATTTACGGGAAATTGAACAACGAGCAAAATTAAATCTCTGATTTTTAGAAAATTAGAGCATTTTCCACATAGATGGGAAGAATATCCTAACTAGCAACTGAATAGAGGATTGCGGGATTTTCCACGATAAAATGTGGATAAACTGGGGAGAAGTTCTGATGAATTTATTGCTTCACTATGAACTTTCCAGAGATGGGATCAAATCCGGAATAGATCGTGAAAATATATATGCCAGGGCTCAAGACTCCTGGATTTTCCAAGGTTGCCACCAATATATTCGCCCCGGAAAACGAAGTATTTGTGTAATCTATCCCAACCTTGACTCTTTCTGAATGAACCGGAGCACCTGCAACTGTAAATATCTTAATCTCAACTTCCTCACCCAGTTTAATTGCATCCGGCAAAGGAAATTGCATCTTGGAATGTTTATTCAAAGACAAGGGATTAGGATATGGTCTGCTAGCCGAAAGAAGCATTTCACCCTCTGATAACTTGATCAATGAGCAAAATCCTGAGGAGTTAAGGTTGATATCTGCATAATAATTGGAAAAACCGATAGGGTTTTTATCACTGTTTTTGTCAATTATTACAGAATACAATACGCTTTGCCCACCAAATACCCTAAAAAAATCCGCATACACAGGTGAAATAACAATATTAGCCGTATCGGTCAAAAGTCTGTCTGAAATCAGCCCACTGGATAAAGATCTGATCTCGTATGGAAATACATCACCCGAGAAAAGTGCTGTTGGATTTGCCGTCATAGCGTCGGATTTCATGAGAGGAAATACATGCGCATCCCTAAACAAGAGCGCGGAATCAATACCTCTGGCTCTTTTGCCTGTAAAATATGTTCGATCCATATAGCCACACCATAGCTCATGCAAAGGAAGATTATTGTTTGTCAATGACAGTTCAAGCGCGCGATATGGCAAATTCTTCCTACCGATATAATCCCACATGTCCAAAATAGGCTTAAAACCTAGCGATTGCTCTTGTGTTTTATCATGAAGATATTCAAAAAACAGTGCATTGGCATAGCCCGAAGCAACATTATTGGAGTACCTTTGCCCAAAACGATTTTCTTTGGGTTGGAGGAAATAATTCCTCACATAGTAATGATAATCTTTGATTTCAGGATAATGATATGATTCAATCCAAGTGCAGAACATTTCGTACAAAGAAACATCATACAATTGATCATTCATTCCATAATTGGCAAGATGTATGGCATGTTGAAATTCATGGGCTGCGGTAATCTTCAAGGCATCCAATTCAAAAGTGTTGAATGATGGACTCTCATTGCCTGTCTTGTCTGCCTTACTATAATTATTATCAAGTTCAATATATGTAAGTGTGTATCTATGCTGATTTGTTGAACCGGGCAATGACAATTCCGAAGTAGTCAAACCATAAAAACCATCTTTGGAAAGGTCTATCAGATATACATCATATGGGTCTTTTCCATTTTCACCATTATTCGGAGGAGGAGGAAAGCCCATGCTATCAACCTGAATGCTGTAAGCATATTCAAATGCATCTGCAGTTTCATCTACATAATCCGGATTGCCATTACGATCTCTATCTATGGAATCCACAGCATCAACGCCACTTAGAGTAAAATGAATACGGAAATGTTTTTGGTTTGACACATAGGAAAAAGGCAAATTAGGCTTAAGAATTCGTTCTCCCTTTTTAATCGCTTTGATGCTTGCATCATAACGATTTCCAAATGTTCCGCACTTATCCGCCCATAATTCAGGGACAATACAAAACATGCACAAACCCAAACAAAAGAGGGCATTACGCATAAATACAATCAAAAATGTTGGAATCATATCAACGGAACATTTCTTTAATCATACCCCAAGTGCGACGAATTCCACTCACACTATGACTGACATTCACAATGTTTGAATATGAAATGGAATTGTCAAAGGCAATGACTTTAACCCTATAGGAATACACTTTTCCCAAGATTCTCTCATTATTTCCACCTTTCATCAAAGCGTTTTCATCAATGAAACGATAGGTGAATTGCGCTCCCTTTGGCTCTAGTTCTGCAATGGAACGAAATCCTTCATTACCAGAATTACGCTCCAATTCATATAATCTCACCCCTTTTTCAAGACTTGGACGCCATTCAACGGTAATAACCTTTCCATCAGATTTTGCAGTCATGTGATCAAAAGATATATCTGCCGCAAATACGGTGATTGTGGTGACGAGAGCTAAAAATATGTATCTCAATTTTTGCATATCACAAACATAGTCCTTGAATTCATGAAAGGCAAATAAAAAAAGACTGATTTACTTGATTATTCCATGCCTCGAACGGAATCCCAACGCTTTTCTACAGAAGTTTTACCTTGTAGAAAAACCTCATATCCTGTTTTTCGATTCTGCATGACATCAGCTCTGACTTCATCCATCAATTCGGTAAGACGAATGCGAAAATGCTCGGTCATTGAGAATTTATCAGGAAAAGCTTCCACATTCATAAGTTCAGGTTCACCGATTGAAAGCCATGCTTCGGGCTGTTGTTCATGAAGAAAATCATAGCGAATGGCAACCGGTACACACCATGCACTACCCAACATACCAACCATATTTGCCATTCCAGTATATGTCTGAATGGGTCTTATTTCCTGATGAATCAACTCACCCTGCGGGAACATCCAGAGAACTTTGCGTGAATCCTTGATCAATTCAGAAGCGTATTTCAAAGATTTGATTGCCGATCTCGCATTGCTGCGATGAACGGAAAACATTCCGACTTTAGAAAAAAAGCGATATTTCTTCAATTGCTTTTCTTCCATCATGCCATAGGATTCAACAGCAAGCCGACCATTTGTGATGGCAATTGCAAGAGCTGCATCCCACCATCCGCCATGCGAGCAATATACAATCAAGGGAATGGTGGGTTCATCATGCTTCTTTTCAAGATGCCATGGCCTCATATGCTTTTCACCCTTTACAAGACATCTGTAAAAAGTCTTGCGCAAAGAGCGGGAAAAATACCATGTCAGTATTTTTCTCCATAAAGGTGAATGTTCTGCCTTGATCATAAAGAAGTGACAATGTGCATGAATAGCTGAATTCTTGCTAATTTATCGCAATCGCATGAATAAACAGCATTGAATCAAGACATGTTCCGCCAATCAATAGCATATATTTTCTTGTACTTCATCATTTCAGGAATGATGTTGTTTTCTTCATGCACCAATCCATTTGCGCCAAAACTTTCCGATACTCCGCTCGGAGAAAATGTTTTTGCAGATCAAAAAACGGTTGATGGTATTTTTCAAAATTTCAGAAGTGCGTATTTATATAAAGATACATTGGCTTATGGTCGATTGCTCGACAAAGACTTCATCTTCATCTATCGAAATTATGAAACCGGTGTGGATGGCACTTGGGGAAGAGATCAAGACATGTTCACGACATCAGGTTTATTTAATGCTACACAAAACCTTGATCCGATTGGACATTGCACGGGGATTCAATCTCACGATTACATTCAATCCGCAAGACATCGTGCGTGTTCAAGGAAGGGTGAATCTGCAATTGAAAAGAAATTCAACGGAAGAAGATTGGAAAATCGTGCGATGGCGCGATGAATCTAATTATTAAGCTTTTGTTTTGATTCTGCCAAAGATCCACATGAATTGTAATTTCCACACCAAGAATGCTGCTTCATAAACAATATTCTTACTCATCTTTGAAACACCTGATCTGCGATCCACGAAGACAATCGGAATTTCCTTGATGCGCGCTCCTGCCTTCCATAAGCGATAATTCATTTCAATCTGAAATGCATATCCATTCGAATGAATATCATTGAGATCTATCTTGCTCAGCATTGAAGCACGGAAACACTTGAATCCTCCAGTTGCATCTTTTACGGGCATGCCTGTGATGATTCGAGTATATAGATTTGCGCTATAACTGAGAATCAATCGGCGTAGTGGCCAATTCACAACATTCACGCCATTGGAATAACGCGAGCCGATGATTAAATCATTCGTTTCTATTTCTTTCAAGAATCTTGGAATGTCTTTTGGATCATGTGAGAAATCCGCATCCATTTCCATGATCACATCATATCCCATTCCGAGAGCTTTTGCAAAACCTTCGCAATATGCAGTACCCAAGCCCATTTTACCAGGTCGCTTCAAAAGATGAATGCGAGTATCGCTTTTCATCCTCTCTTCCACATGATTGCTCGTGCCATCAGGAGAGTTGTCATCCACAATCATCACATGCACATCGGCGGCTTCGAGAACCGCAGTGAGGATATTGTCGATATTGTCGATTTCATTATATGTGGGTATGATGACGATTGCTTTCATGAAGTTGTCCATTATGCCTGACCATGTCCTTTGAATACGCGAATTGCAGTCCGCATGATAATCTCGATATCGAGTTGCAAAGACATGTTTTCAATATAGTAAAAATCATGTTTGAGACGATTGGTGATTTCCTCAATTGACTCTTGATAATTCCGATAATGTATTTGATTCCAACCTGTAAGGCCGGGTCGAATGACAAGTCGGCGTGTATAGTATGGTAATTCTTTTTTGAATTTATCAACAAAGAAAGGCATCTCGGGTCTTGGGCCCACAAGACTCATTTCACCTTTTAGCACATTCCAAAATTGCGGCATTTCATCGAGATGAGACTTACGCAAAAATCTACCGATTTTTGTCACACGAGGATCATTCACCACTGCCCATTTTTGTCCACCAGCTTCAGCATCAATGACCATTGATCTAAATTTATACATCGTGAATACTTTGCCATTCTTACCTACTCTTCTTTGCTTGAAAATGACAGGTCCCTTTGAGTCCAATCGTACCATCAATGCCGTGATGAGAAGAAATGGAAAACCAATGATCAGTACACAAGAGCTTAATGCGATATCGATTGCGCGTTTGATAAATCTCTCCCAGGTTTTCATGAGTTCGGGATTGATGTCAATCAATGGCATGCCGTGTATTGCAAGTAATCTCGCCTGACCGGTAAAAAGTTCATATAAATCAGGTTGAATTTTCACCCCGATTCCAAGCTCTCTGCATTCCATCACCAATTCAATCATCCATCTATGATCAAGGGCATCCATCATCACCACAAGATCCGCCGGTCTGTCTCTTTTCACAATTTCATGAATGTCATTCACGAATCCAAGAATTGGTATTTGCAATGCTTCTCCATGCGCGATTGATGTCCATTTTTCTAAATCTGCTTCGCTTTTTAACACAATTCCTTGAACATTATATCCCCAAGATGGATTCTCTTTCATGATTGTAAACATCTCAAGCATTGCTTCGGGATGTCCCATGAAAATCGTTGAGACTTTAATAATTCCTTTTCTTCGCAAGAAGCGTTGGAGCATTCTGCCAAATACGCGCACAAGTACTACAAGTATGGTAAGAATGACTGCATATAACACAATCTTTAAACGAAATCCTCTGAAATTTGCGCTCGTGAACAATATGGCCAAGAAGATGACGATACTTCCAAAACCAATGGCTCTGATTACAGTAAACATTTCAGTGAATGGCGATCTCACGAACCAATTCCGATATAATCCTGCGAGCCAAAATATGAGCATCCAATAGGTCACCAAGAGTGGCATTACACTCAAAACAAGTGTTTGCAGTGTTGTTTCATCGGATAATGGAAGCGTCGTGGTATAGAGTCCTGTCACAAATCCCAGTAATAAAAACACGGGCAAAGCAGATGCAATGGAGATGATGTCTCCAATCACCTGAAATATTCCGGGTGTGGATTTGGAGGCAAAATCTCGAAAGCGCCGATATGGAGACATGTGAAGCTCAGTGTTCATTGAATTATGTTCTCTCCCATGAGGAAGAAGCATTGCTACTCAATACATGAAACCATGCACCGAGTAAACTCATTTGCAATCGTACAAAAATACATGCTTGTCGAATAGGCATGATGCGTATTCCGAGAAAACCTGGCAAGGAAAGCAGTATGATTCCGGACAAACAATAGAAAAGAGACTGTCCGCCAATTGAATCATCCATCCAAGCCAGGAATGAAAATGCCATTGCTTTCATGTAGATAATCGGCATCAGCCAGCGTAGCATTTTGCGTGACCACAGGAATAATGCAATCATTCCACTTTGTGGAAGCAGTAGTTTTTTTGCTTCCCAAACTGTTGCCATACCACAAGCCGCAAAGCGCTTGGCTTGTTTGAATTCGGTTCCGGGTTTCATTTCACGGACTTCATAGGCAAATGCATGAGGATCGGCAATGACTCGTTTTTTCTCCATCAATACATGAAGAATAGGCATATAATCATCGCATACTTTTTCATTCGGAAGTGCTTTGCGATATATTCTTCGTACTGCATAAAAATGTCCGAGACTTGTCACCGTGGAAGCCAAAGCAGATTCCATGGATCGTGTCTTGAACTCCATATTTCTATAAGCAGAATGCTCTTCCTCATGATCATGATGTGCATTCTCGATTGGTGCATCCATGGAAGTTCCGATTACGGCACCAACTTCAGCATCATTAAATCTGGCACACATTGAATATAGAGCGCCGGGTTTCAGTCGCACATCCGCATCAACATGCACAATGATTTCGGAAGTGGAATGTGCAACCAAATATTCATTCACTGCATTTTTTCCGCGCTTTGATAAATCATGAACATGCAGATGAGGTATTTCATTTTGGAGTGTTTTCACTCTTTTCACAGTATCATCCGTCGAACCATCACTTCCGATATGAATTTCATATTTCGGATATCGTTGATCGATGATTGTTCGAATCGCGTCTTCTATATACTCTGCTTCATTATATGCTGAAATCAGTACTGCAATGCTTGGTAAATCCTCAAGCTTGATCTGCGGTGTATCAAGTGAATGCAGTGATTTTTTACGTAAATAGATCAATATCCTCAGTATCATGGGATAGAATACAAATGGATATATCATGAAGAAGATAGCAATCAAAGCAAATATGAAATGCAAATTCATGGATACGCCTAAAAATCTTCAAAACGAAGTGAGGCCTGCATGAAATGCGTAAGATTCCCCGCTTGAGAACGCAATGCATAGAGTGCTTGCACATTCAAACCACGAATGATTTCAAAACCCGCAGTGAT
The DNA here is from genome assembly GCA_041191145.1 of Bacteroidota bacterium. Classification (GTDB taxonomy): domain Bacteria; phylum Bacteroidota; class Ignavibacteria; order Kapaibacteriales; family UBA961; genus UBA961. Next base: position 37,907 of record JBEEPK010000007.1, on the reverse strand, counting down.
TTGTGCACGCAATGCTTCTTCAAGAATTCCACCAAGAAACGGTGCATATTCAGAATCCCAAGGTCTGCGCGCCTGCAATGTATTTGCGCCATGATTTACGATGATGGAATCTCGACCATTGATATTGACGATTTCATTTGCGCCATGTCTTTGATAGGCAATCAAAAATCGAATCGGATAGCGATGTCCATGAAAGAGCGTAGCACTGAGTGATAACTCATCTGAATTGGGTCTGAGTGAACCCGTGATATTTGCTCCATCGCTTGACATTGAATTCTGCACATTGAAATGCGAATAGGTATACGGTTGTACGCGAGCATATTCAAGTGCGATATTCATGGCGGGAAATGCATACATCCCACCGAATGAAAAAGCTGATTTATTCGACCAATAATCAGTTCCAATTTTAGAGAAGATCAAATCATCAAGTAGATATGCCCCTTTGATTATGAGATTCTTCATCGGTCTTACCGTGAAATCAAAACCCATTGCACTATTGTCACGATCACGAAGTGAATGCTCAACAGATTTCAAGAACGACAGAGGATTTAGATATGCCAAATCAAATGTTCTATTTTGATAAATCACACTTTCCCATAGTGCAATTTCTCCCCAAGTGGGACGAAATGCTGCTCTATGCATCACGAGTGTTTTTGCCGGCATGAATTTATCGGAGCCGGTTGAATTTGTCTGACCCGGCAAAATGATCTGTCCATTCGCGTTTTGCGGGAGTGACAATAATGATGCATGTGTATAGCGATATTCAAATGTTTTGGTTCTCGCGCCAATCATCAATGCATCAAGCGGGGGAGAATTTCTCCCTAGAAATTGATGATGATTGAATCCTGCACCAAGTGTTCTGGACTCGCGACCAATGCTTGCATAAAACCAATCATTGTCATAACGAATATGTGATTCCGTAAAATCAAAATCACTTTCATAGACCGCGAATTTCACATTCTGTCTGAGTCGTGGATCATCTAGTGCAAGTGAGCGATCGCCAGAGAGCAATGCACCATTTGTCACTTGCAGAAAGAAACCAACATTACCGCGCATTGTTCCATGCAAGCGAAGACCTGCCTGACCCGTTAGCATGGAAGCAGTTGCTGAGTCAGATCTCAATGCTGATTCAATGGAAAACAATGGAGATGAAAAAAGTGTGACTAGAGAGTCCTGTTGAAGATAGATTGCTTTTTCACGATTCGAAAGAATACCTTCGAAGAAAAAAGGAAGTGAATCATTTTTTGGAATTGAACTTTCAAAGAGCGTTGTATTAATTCTTTTTTCTGTTAACAATTCATGTTCATAGTGTGACAAAACATCTCGTTCATCTTCACTCAATTCTGTTTCTGATATACGAATTAACTGCAAAGCTTTTTGTACTTCATCTCTTTGCAATGGAAGAGCAGAAAGAGAATAATGTGGCAATACACCCTTCGCTTCGCAATGTTCTAGAAATTGATAGACAGGATGTACAATTGGAAGATGTTCCACTTGAGCAATCGCAACACCATTCATGACAAAAAAGATCATGAGCAAAAACATGATCTTTCTATGCAGGAGGATTCTATGTGACTTGCACAATCGCATTATCTGAGAAATGCCCAATAGACAACATTCAGAATACCAACCAAACCACCAATTGCAGTGATGAGGAATGTATAGTATTGATATTCATATCCGGGAGGACGATATGTTGGTGGTGGACAATAGATTTCATCACCTGATTCAACCACCACATTTTTTTCATTACCTTTGATCCACACATGGGAACGACCCTTGATGATGCGTGTCAATTCCTTTTCAGCACCACTTGCATATCCGCCTGCTCGATCAATATACCATTGCATGGATTTGCCCGGCTCGAATGTGACATATCCGGGATTATTCACCTGACCATAAACATAGACGCGTTTTGGATTTTCGGGAATCACGATGATATCACCTGATTCCAATAACACATTGTCTTCATCTGATCCATTATATGCTTTTTGTATATCGCATGCCACAGTCGGCTGGCGGAACATCGTATGCATCAAATATCGCGTGGTATCTTCGGCAGTGAGATCAGTGTATTGCATTCCCATGATTGCACGATAGCGTGGTTCATTCGAAGCAGGCTGTTGTTGTTCTTTACGCACGATATAGGCCAATGGCAAATAAGCTTTATCAGTAAACCCACCGGATTGTTCGATGATGTCTTTCAACTTGGTTTGACCCTGCACGATTGTGAATGCACCGGGTTTTTGAACGGAACCTGTTACTTCCACAACGCCTGACATTGCGCCTTTCGCGGAATATTCTTTTTTTGAAACCACTATCACAGCACCCGGAATCAAATCGGGATCTTCACTGAATGTTCCATCTTCTTTCAATGTCAGAGTCTTCAGCATATCGCCTTGCTTCAATTGAATATTTGAAGGATCGGCCTCATCGGTCAAACCATAAGCAAGTTTCAAAAGCATTGAAGCTTTATCACCTTTCTTGAATGCGATATTGATCGGTCTGATCACTGATCCTGCAATTGCGATAGCTGAATTCAAACCTTGATCGAAAGGAACGAATATTTGATCACCCTCACGAAGAGTAGGATCATCCTTAATTGTTGATAGAGCCAGTGAGCGCTCCAGATCTGCATTTGTGGATGTACCATCAGAATGGAGAACGGTGATATTTCTTGCCACATATGATGGCAATTCATCATTTCCTGTCAATGTGCCACCACGCATCGCTGAACGGCGTGCTTCAATGACAGTCAACTCTTTTGCACTTTCCATTGCGGCTTGAGTAGTTCCGCCATTTGGTTGTGATGGAGATTTCGGTGGTTGATTTGCAAGTCGTATAACAGTGGAAACACGCATCGAAGCGGGAACGGCATAGGTTCCGGGATATCGAACATTACCTCTGATGCTGATATATAATGATCTACATTTTCTCAGCATTACCGTCACTGTTGCATTGGGATTGCGCTCCTTCATCATGGCAATAATCATTGATTTTGCCTGAGACAATGTTGCATTCTTGAGTGAAAGTTCACCAATTCTTGGAACGAGTACGGAATTTTCAGGAGTGATGGACACAAATTGTTCTGTAGCATTTCCGGATAGAGTTTGTATCGACAACACATCACCGGGACCGATGCGATAATGGTCTGCATCAACGATATTATCCGACGGCAATAATTCCGCTTTCAAAAGATCTGCGCTTCCGGGTGCGGAAGATTGCATCAATTTTGTCATGTCGAAATCACTCGAAGATCCCATCAATTGCGCTTTAATTGTCATTGAATCGAGCAATGAAATCATGATGAGCATTCCGCAACTTATCATGCGGATTTTCTTGAAAAATTGATTCATTGTGTCTTGATGCATTGTGTCACAAGTATTTCTGCTATTCGCTCTGCTGCCTTACCATCCCACAGTGGTGGAATAGATCCACTTTTGCGTGGCAAATGCACGATATCATGCAATGCTTTTGCGATGGACTCAGGATTGGGCTCGATCAATATATTCGTTCCAAGTTCTATCGTGACGGGTCTTTCCGTCGTTGTTCTCGCCGTGATGCATGGAATACCAAGCACCGTTGTTTCTTCTTGTATTCCACCTGAATCGGTGAGCACAAAATCCGCATCTTTCATCAATGCGAGAAAATCGATATATCCTTTTGGATCCGTGATGATGAGTTGTTTACCGGATTCAATGATGGACGCAAATCCATATTCGCGAATCTTTGAACTCGTGCGCGGATGCATTGGAAAAACAATCGCTCTATCATGTGATATTTCAGCAAGTATTTCCAGCAAAGATTTCAATTGTTCAGGATCATCAACATTGGATGGTCGATGCATGGTGACCAAACCATATTTTTTATCCTTCAAGCCAAGTTCTTCTCTCACATATGATTGTTCTGCTTTGGGCATTGCAAAATGCAGTGAATCAATCATGGTATTTCCAACGAAGAATATATGGTCTTCCGGATATCCAGATTCTTTTAGAATTCTATTTCCGGATTCTTCTGTCGTGAACCAATAATCACAGATAGAATCTGTTGCAATACGATTGATTTCTTCCGGCATCGAGCGATCATAACTTCTCAAACCTGCTTCAACATGTACTGTTTGTATTCCCAATTTCACTGCAACCAATGCACATGCAATCGTGGAGTTCACATCACCGACGACAATTACGAGATCCGGTTTGAGTTCAAGACATGTTTGCTCGAATGCAATCATCACTTTTGCTGTTTGCTCGGCATGAGATCCACTTCCGATACCAAGAAACTTTGATGGCTTCGGCATTTCTAAATCTTGAAAAAATGCATCGCTCATTGCTGCATCATAGTGTTGACCCGTATGCACGATATGATGTTCATATTCGGGAGCATATTTCTCGAATGCGCGATGAATCGGAGCGACTTTCATGAAATTTGGTCTGGCGCCGACAACAGAAATTATGCGATAGGTTTTGCTCACGATCCGCTACCTAATAGCACAACATTTTTCTTTGAACCACGAATTTTTTTGGTTGCATTTCGAGTATCAATCACCACTTTTGCATTCTTCACGATCATGTCATAATCAAAGCAAGTATGATCTGTTGTGATTACCACGATATCGTATTTTTTCAGAGTTGCCGGTGTGAGATTCTTTTGTGATTTCATGATAGTTCCATGCACATCCACTGAAGGAATAAATGGATCATGATAATGCACATTTTTGAATCCATCCTGCATGAGCAGTTCCATCACTTTGAGTGCGGGTGAATGTCGCAAATCATCCACATCTTTTTTGAATGCCATTCCGAGCATGAGTACTTTCGCTTTTGCCAAAGTGATTGGTTGCTTTGCCACTTCGCGTTCAATCATGCTACGCACATAAAATGGCATAGATTCATTCACTTCTGCAGCGAGCGTAATGAAATTCGTTTCAAAATCATATTCGCGTGCCATCCATGAGAGATAGTATGGGTCGATCAAAATGCAATGTCCCCCGATGCCGGGTCCGGGGAAAAAGGGCATAAAACCAAATGGTTTTGTCGCCGCGGCTTCAACCACTTCCCAGATATTCACGCCTATGCGATCGCATAATTGAGCGAGTTCATTTACGAGTGCGATATTTACGCTACGGAAAATATTCTCGAGTAATTTCTCCATTTCTGCAACAGCCGGAGAAGAAACAGGAATCACTTTGCTTACGATGATTGCATGCGCGGCACAGGCAAGACTTGTGCATGATTCAGTCACGCCACCAGCAACAATCGGCGTATTGCCTGTATGCCATGTTTGATTACCCGGATCAATTCTTTCAGGAGAAAATGCAAGGAAATAATCCGTACCGAGTTTCAAACCGACTTTTTCCAAAATCGGTTGTACATATTTCGTTGTTGTACCGGGAAATGTCGTACTCTTCAAAATGACGAGTTGTCCTTTGCGCAATGTTTTGGCAACGGATTCTGCGGAATGTATGATATAAGAAATATCAGGATCTTTATTCGGCGTGAATGGAGTTGGAACGCAGATATAAATCACATCACATTCTGACAAGCGATCAAAATTCGTGGTGGCTTCCAATGTTTTGCCTTTCACGACTGAAGTAACGAGTGATGAATCAATATCCATGATATAATTTCCGCCTTTTTGCAAAGTGCGGATTTTGTGTTCATCGATGTCAAAACCAATCGTACGAACACCGAGATGGGCATATTCAACTGCGATGGGAAGACCCACATAACCAAGACCAATCACTCCGACGGTGATTGCATGATCTTGAATGGATGACATCAATGCATCTGCTGTATGCTTGGCAACTGATTGTTTCTTGATAGCCATGATTTATCGTTCTCTGTGATATTGCTGTGAATAATAGTCTCGATATTCTCCGCTCAAAACATGTTTACACCATTCAGGATTTTCTTGATACCATTGAATAGTATCACGGAGACCTTGTTCAAAAGTAATGCGTGGCATCCATCCCAATTCTTTTTTGGCTTTGCTTGCATCAATCGCATATCGTTGATCATGTCCGGGTCGATCTTTCACGAATTGAATGAGATCTTCGGATTTGCCGAGAATGGACACTATGGACTTCACGATAGACAAATTGTTGCATTCATTTTCAGATCCGATATTATAGACTTCACCGGGAATTCCATGTTCATAAGCACGATAAATCGCATCGCAATGATCATTTACATGAATCCAATCGCGCACATTGAGTCCATCGCCATAGACAGGCAATGACTTTGAGTCCATCGCATTCAGAATCATGAGTGGAATCAGTTTTTCCGGAAATTGTCTCGGACCATAATTATTGGAACATCGCGTAATGACAGCCGGAACATCATGTGTATGATGAAAAGCTCTCACAAACATGTCCGCCGATGCTTTTGAGGCAGAATAAGGCGAATTTGGTGCCAAAGGTGTTGATTCTGTAAATAAATCTTTCGAGTCTAGTTCCAAAGTACCATACACTTCGTCTGTCGAGACTTGCACAAACTTTTTGAGCTTCAAATCACGAGCTACTGTCAATAAAGATACTGTACCTTGGATATTTGTCTCAATGAATGGACTTGCATTTTGAATTGATCTATCAACATGAGATTCGGCCGCAATATTGATGATGCCTTCCACAGCATATTGCTCGCATAGTCTATGCATCAATTCTGTATTTTGAATTTCGGCATGCACGAAAACATGGCGAGGATCATTCTCAATAGATTGCAAATTTTCGAGATTTCCTGCATAGGTAAGAGCATCCACATTGATGATGCGGAGATTGGAGTGAGAAGCGAGCATTTGCATAACAAATGCGCTTCCGATGAATCCTGCTCCTCCTGAGATGAGGATGGTTCTGAATCCGGGATCTGACATTGAAGCCATTATGGTTTGAATAATGGCTCAAAAATACGGAATGACTGCTCAGCGACCAATAGTATATGCCGTACTTTCAAGGATTTGAGCCATAAGCATCTCGAAATGATGGAACCAAAGCTCCTTTTTTTCGTGTTTTACGCATATCTCACGATTATCCCATTCAATCTTCTCACAGAATATGAATATCATTGTCATCGGAAGTGGTTTTGGCGGACTCAGTGCCGCAATTCGTTTACAAGCTCAAGGACATCAAGTCACCATAGTCGATAAACTCGATAAACCGGGTGGAAGAGCATATGTGTTTGAGCGTGATGGATACAAATTTGATGCGGGCCCGACGATCATTACCGCTCCATGGCTGATTCATGAATTATTTGAAATCGCCGGTAAGAAAACCGATGATTATGTGAAGATCGTTCCCATCGATCCATTCTATAATGTACGATTCGAAGATGGAACCATATTCCGTTATAATGGTGACAAAGACTCGATTCTCAAGCAAATTGAGGCATTGAATCCGGATGATGTCAAAGGATATCATCGTTTCATCAAAGATGCCGAAAAAATCTTCAAAGCAGGATTTGATTTGATTGATAAGCCTTTCACTACAATTGGTTCAATGCTCAAAGTTCTACCTGATCTCATCACATTGCGTGCCGAGCGCTCTGTTGCCGGCATGGTGAATCAGCATATCAAAGATCATAGACTTCGTCAGGTATTCAGTTTTCATCCTTTACTTGTGGGTGGCAATCCTTTTCAGACTACTTCCATTTATGCTTTGATTCATATTCTTGAGCAAAGATGGGGCGTGTGGTTTGCAATGGGTGGTATGGGTGCATTGGTGCAAGGTCTTGTGAATGTCTTCAAAGATATAGGTGGCAAGATGCAACTTGGCACTGAGATCAAAGAAATCATGATTGATGATGTGAGTAAGCGTGCAACGGGAGTGAAGACCGCATCCGGAGAAATTCTGAAAGCAGACATCGTGGTAAGCAATGCCGATATAGGCAATATGTATATGAACTTGATTCCGGCAAAGTATCGCAAGAAAAACACTGATAATCGGATGAAAAATCTGCATTATTCAATGAGTTTATTTGTGATGTATTTCGGTACAGACAAAAAGTATGAAGATCTCGCACATCATGAAATCATCATGGGTCCGAGATATAAAGAACTAGTCACAGACATCTTTAAAAAGAAACATTTGGCTGATGATTTTTCACTGTATTTACATCGTCCATCTGCGACAGATCCATCACTTGCACCTGATGGACATGATTGCTGGTATGTTCTTTCGCCCGTTCCACATCTTGCATCCGGTACAGATTGGTCTGTAAAAGGTCCTGAATATCGCGATCGCATCGTGAAATATCTCGAAGAACGTTATATGCCTGATCTTTCAAAGCATATTGTCAGTGAACATTATGTAACTCCAACATATTTCCGCGATACTCTCAATTCTCATCTCGGAAATGCTTTTGGTGTAGAACCCATTCTCACTCAATCTGCATGGTTCCGTCCTCATAATCTTTCAGAAGATATTCCAAATCTCTATATCGTTGGCGCAGGAACACATCCTGGCGCGGGACTTCCAGGTGTTATGAGCAGCGGAAAAATCGTTGCTGAAATGATACATGATTAACTGAAACTCCCCTAGGTTAGTAGTGCCTATTTCCTCGGCTTTGCTCGCGGTATATTGGGCGTGGTCCAGCTTTATTTTGATGTCGCTCCCATGAAGCTCTTCTGACTTTATTGTGATGTCGCTCCCATGAAGCTCTTCTGGCTTTATTGTGATGTCGCTCCCATGAAGCTCTTCTGGCTTTATTGTGATGTCGCTCCCATGGAGCTCTTCTGGCTTTATTGTGATGTCGCTCCCATGGAGCTCTTCTGACTTTATTGTGATGTCGCTCCCATGGAGCTCTTCTGACTTTATTGTGATGTCGCTCCCATGAAGCTCTTCTGGCTTTATTGTGATGTCGCTCCCATGGAACTCTTATCTGGCGTTATTGTGATGTCGCTCCCATGAAGCTCTTCTGGCGTTATTGTGATGTCGCTCCCATGAAGCTCTTCTGGCTTTATTGTGATGTCGCTCCCATGGAGCTCTTCTGGCTTTATTGGGATGTCGCTCCCATGGAGCTCATATGGCTGTTCCCGAGTGCACCCCGAGCCCATACACGGTTGCACCCCGAGAGGAGCCGAGGGATGATTCTACATTTCTAAATAAAAAAACCCGCTCTTGAAAACAAGAGCGGGTTTTTCTGCATCAATACAAAACTGTATTGAACCGATTACTTGATGACTGTCACAGAAGTTGTTACTGTGAACAAGTCATGCATAAGGCGTACATGATATGTACCGCTTGGCAATTCTGCAGCATTGAATGTAGTTGAATAGGTATCGATGTTCAGATATTCTTCACGAAGATCTGTCACTTTTCTACCCATTGCATCATACAATGCAACGCGAATCATACCTTCTACAGGAACCTTGAATGCAACTGTCACATCTCCACTTGCTGGATTTGGGAAGACATTCATGAGTTCAGTACCTGCAACAGCATTCGGTGTTTCTTTCAAGAATTGATTTGTAGAAGTTCCTGAACGGAAGACACCTGTACGGCGTGATGTTGATGTATTAGCAACATAGCTATCATCATCAGCATCATCCATACCTGCTTTGATATCAGTGGTACGAACAGTACCATTATTTAGACCTGTAACAGCTGTTAAAGATGCTAAAGCTGCAGCATTATGATTGAATTCAAGTTTTTTATCACCTGCAATATCTGCCATTTGGAGATATACATCACCTTTATTAGCCGCACCAACTGCTACGCGACCAAAGAGGCCTGCTCCAATTGTATTGAAACGAATGGAACCACGAATATCTTTATTTTCACGACCTGTGGAAGTGAACATAATACCTGTTCCACCTGCACCTGGTAACAATTCTGCATAAGCTGTTGCTATTGAAGGAGGTGCTGGAACATTTGAACCATCAGCAGGACCACTAATCAAAATTCTATGATCAGGGAATGTCAATGTTTCTTTATAATAAAGATCTTCAGATGTTTGACTCCAACCAGCATTTTCGCGCAATTCAACAGCATTTTTTGATTCAGTGCTTGATGCATAAGCAAGCGGAGATGCTATCAAACGAGAAATGACAACAGGATCATTTGTGGAATCTGGATATGCAACTGCATTACCAGTTCTTGTCAAGGTTGTTGTATAATTTGCAAGACCAACTTCACCGGTCAAAATAGCAGCATGTGTAAATGTGTTTTTACCACTATTACCATTGCCTGCAGTTGTTGCACCGTTGTATGTATTTCCATCTGAATATCCAAAGATATTACGGATGTTTGCGCCTCTATTTGGACGACCATCTGCAACTTCGATGGTTGAACCACCGATAGTTTGTGATGATGTACGAATAAGGTTTAGATATACATCAACTTGATAATTATTAGCAAATGCATTCTTCACAGCACCAACACCATCTGTTCCTATTGCAAGGAACATTGCATTAGATTCACCAACTGTAGTTGTACCAATACCATTTCCAAAGATGTCAATCGCAGCTGAAGAAGCTGTTCCTGAATATTGGGTTGTCGCAATTTGAACTGCAGCATTTGCACTTTCGGTTGCATTTCTGATATCATTTTGAGTGATATCTGTTTGAGCGATAGATCCACTTGTACCACCAACAAAGATTGATGCTACACCAGGAGCTTTTGAACTTGCTGAACCAATTGTATTACCTTGTATCAACACTTCTCCAAAGTTATCGTTTCCAGTTGAACTATACACTTTGATACCATACCCTCTTTCTCTTGTAGAAGTCAAATTGACACCAGAAAGAGGAGCTACTGTAGAGATAATATTGTCTTGGATGATATTTTGAATACCAACTTGAGGTCTGTCGATGGTAATACCATCATGACCTTTATTACCCATTCCATTGCCACCTTGAATATTATTATTTGTGACTGAGAATGATTTTGGATTACTCAAATACATACCAGTACCCCAATTGGAAGTTCTAGTATACCAACCATCTGTGGCCATACCATAGATGGAATTTGCATTGGCATTAACATTGAGATTAACAGCATTTGCATAGATACCAACTGAATTGGTACCATTTGCAGGAGCTACTGAGAGATCATTGAATCTCATAATTGCAGTACCATTAACTCCGTGGCTTGTAATTTCAATACCTTTAAACACTATTGGTGAACTCACAGCTACTGCAGGACCATTTGGCCAACGAGGATTTGATGCGAACTTGATTCTATTGGAATCAAGGTTTTGCGTTTTACCGGCAGCAATATTAGAAAGTGTGATGCCAGTAAATGATGTTGGTCCGGAATGTGTTGAAGTAATGAAATTGTTCTCTGCTCTATTGCTACCAGCATTTGCAAAAGAAATAGCAGTATATGAACCTGAAGTAGTACCGACATGCTCAATATAGTCCTTCACAACAAAGTTTGATGTGATGGCTGCAGTAACTTCAATTGAACCTGTTCCAGCTGCACTACCCAAAATTCTTGGACGATTAATACCACGAATTGTAGCCGGGTGAGTTGCATTATTACTAAACACAACTGGATATGCTGGTTCATTGCTTGCTGCACCATCATAACCAAATACATCACCTGTACCTGTATAGGTTGAGTTCGCAATAACAAATATTTGTTCAGTTGGACTTGTACCTGCATTACGTGCGGCAGTGATTGTATTATGTGAACTAAGCAATGCATCGCCTGCTTGATTTACCCTGAGAACAGGTGACATCATCAATGCAGGTACATATTCCCAGCCACAGCCAATACCATTATTATCAATACTACTTGTTACTGCAGGATAGATAAACCATCTGCCTTTTCCTGTATTCAAGTCCGCCATAACAGAACCAATTGTATGGGTGAAAGGAATATACCCTCTCAAATACAATGAATCATTTGATGCAAGGCTTGGAATAGAGCCAACAATTTCAGCTGGTGAACCTGCTCTAACAGGACCCAAGTCTGAACCCCACCAATTGAAGCGGAAGTCAATGAAGTTTGTTGATGAAGCATTGTCAAAAGTTGCAGCTTGAAGATACACACCATAATTGTTACCTTCCAAGCTATTGTTGTTCACAAATACTTTATTGACAGTATTGTTCTGCATTGTTCCTTCAATAAGAACGCCATTATTTCCATTAACGATATAATTCTTGTTTGCAGTGATACTATTTGTAAACCCAAAACCTGAACTAAATGTATAATGGATACCAGCTCCCATTTTGTGGATGGTATTGGCTTCAAGTGATACTGTACCACTTGTGCTTTCTGCTGATGTATATACAATACCTTTTGAACCAGATGTGCTGAATGCAACAAAATTATTACATACAACATTGATATTTGAAGCACCTGCTGTTCCAGTAAATGAAACACCGGTAAAGTACTGAGGTGAACTTGTATTTGTAGTAAATGGAGAAGTAATATTTGATGAACCAGGCCATGCTTCTCCTGAAGCACCATCTGTCAAGTTCACACGATTATATCTTACTGTATGAGTTTGACCTGATGCACCTGCTGTCATGCTGATTCCGGTATAACCGGTTCCAACACCACCAATCTCATTTGAAGCCATGAAATTGTTTTCAACTGTATTACCAAATGGATTTGCAAATGACAATACTGTATGACTTGATGCAACTGTGAAATGTTTGATATAATCTTTGATTGTAAATCCTGAAGGGAATGCACTACCAACAGTAATTGCGCCAGGTGTATTGAGCGTATTGATTGTTGGATATGTCAAACCTCTAATGCTAGATGGTTCATTTGCAGCATTGAACACGATAGGATATGTCTCATGAACAGTGCTTGGAGCTGAAGGATAACCGAATGTGGAAGCACCATATGTTGATGGTCCTAGAACATATAACTGATCTGTATTTGCTCTTGCACCTGAGGTGATTCCAGCAGTTGAACTTACATCATCACGACCATTTGCGATGGTATTATAAGCACCAAGCAATGTATTTGCAGTTGCATTTACGCGAAGAACTGCAGGCATGATGTGAGTGTAATTCCATCCACAAGCAGTACCATTTGCATCTGTTGCAACGGTTGCTGTAGGATATACTTCCCAACGACCATGACCGGTGCTAGGATTATTGGAATTATCTTCAATTGTTGCGCCTGATGAATGTGTAAATGGAACATGTCCAATCAATTTCAAGCTGTCTGTATCACCAGCAAAACTTGGAGTATTGGAAACCAATGTACCTTTTACAGGACCAAGATTTGAACCCCACCAGTTAAAGCGAAGATCAAGCATATTGGTTGTATTAGCAGTATTATCAGTAGATGCCAACACATTAACACCAGTGGTATTGCCACTCAAGTTATTGTTATTAACAAATACCTTATTTGTTACCATAGGAACAAAAGTACCATTGAATGCAACACCTGTTGTACCATCAATGATATAATTCTCTTTGGTTGTCACATTGCTATTGAAACCATAACCAGCTGAGAATGTATAATTAATACCTGTTCCCATTTTGCGGATTGTGTTTGTCTCAATATTCACAACTCCAGATGTCGCAACCGCAGATGTAAATGCAATACCTGTAGATCCTGTTGTGCTTTGTGCAACAATATCATTACATACTACATTGATTGGAGAAGCACCTGCTGTTCCTGACAATGATATACCAACATATGAAGTTGGTGTACTTGCAGTAGAAGTAATAGAAGCAGAACCAGGCCATGCTTCAGCTGTTCCACCATCTGTCAAATTAATGCGATTGTCTTGAATTGTGTGAGTCTGACCTGCAGCTCCTGCAATCATGCTGATACCTGTATATGATGCAGGTGAAGCACTATTGGAAGCCATAAAGTTATTTCGTACTGTATTGCCAAATGGATTTGCAAATGACAATACTGTATGACTTGCTGAGCTTGACAAATGTTTGATATAATCACGAACTGTAAATCCAGCTGGGTATGCAGCAGTTACCTCGATAGTACCTGTTGTATTTCCTGCATTGATTGTTGGATATGTCAAACCTTTGATTGTTGAAGGTTCATTTACAGAAGTGAATTGGATTGGATATGTTTCATGACCTGCAGTTACAGGATATCCAAATGTTGCAACTCCATAGGATGAAGCACCAAGAACATATAACTGATCTGTTGTTGATCGTGCACCTGAGCTAACACCTGCGATTGTAGATGCATCATCACGACCATTTGCGATTGTATTATATGCACCAAGTAGTGTATTTCCAGCTGCATTGACACGCAATACTGAAGGCATCATATGTGTGTAATTCCAACCACATGAAAGTCCATTATTGTCTGTTGCAACAGTTGCTGCTGGATATACCATCCAACGTCCAAATGCTGATGCTGCTGCATCTTCAATCTTTGAAGTACCAGCATGTGTGAATGGAACATGTCCAATGATATTCAAGCTGTCTGAACCTGCAAAACTTGGAGCGGCTGCAACATTTGTTCCTTTAACAGGACCAAGATTTGAACCCCACCAGTTAAAACGAAGGTCAAGCATATTTGTCGTTGATGCAGTGTTTGAAGTTGTAGCAGCAACATCAATACCAGCAGTTGAGTTACCACTAAGATTGTTATTGTTGACGAACATTCTATTTGTAGTCATTGGCACAAATGAGCCACTAAACAATACACCTCGAATGCCATTAACAATGAAGTTTTCTTTTGTGGTTACATTTTCTGCAAAACCATATGAACCTGAGAATGTATAATGAACTCCTGTTCCTAATGTACTGATTGTATTTGTTTCAATACTTACTGCTTTTGCAGCTGCAAGGCTTGAAGTATACACAATACCTTTTGAACCTGAAGTGCTTTGCGCTACGATATTATTACAAATAACATTGACTGGAGACAAAGAAGCATTACCTGTAAATGCAATTGCAGTATATGCAATCGGCTGGCTTGCTACAGTAGTTACTGCAGCAGATCCTGGCCATGCTTCGCCTGTTCCACCATCTGTCAAATTGATGCGATTGTCTTGAACTGTATGTGTTTCAGTTGCAATTCCACCAGTCATGCTAATTCCAATATAGGATGAAGGTGAAACTGTATTTGAAGTCATATAATTGTTCTTTACTGTATTACCAAAATTATTGGCAAATGACAATACAGTATGTGTACCTGCTTCTGACAAATGCTTGATATAATCTGATACAGTGAATCCAACTGGGTATGTTGAAGTAACTTCAATAGTACCTGTAGTATTACCTGCATTGATAGTTGGATATGTCAAACCTTTGATTGTAGAAGGCTGATTTGCTTGGCTATAGACAATTGGATATGTCTCATGACCGGCAGAAGAAGGATAACCGAATGATGTTGAATTGTATGTGGAAGGACCAAGTACAAACAATTGATCAGAAGTATTTCCTGCAGTTGTACTTGCAGTAGCAAGATTTCCAAAATTACCAATCAATGAATTGCGAGCTGAGTTGACACGAAGAACAGCATGCATCATGTCAGTATATTGCCAACCGCATGTTGCATTGCCATCTACATCAGTAGTAGCAGCAGGATACACCATCCAGCGACCATGTGTTGCACCATTAACATCTTCAATTGTTGAAATTCCTACACCTGAATGTGTGAAAGGCACATGACCAATTACATTCAAGCTATCAGAACCTGCAAAACTTGGTGAAGAAGCAACAGATGCCCCTCTAACCGGACCTAAACTTGAACCCCACCAGTTGAAGCGAAGATCAAGCATATTTGTCGTTGCAGCGCTATTGGAAGTTACAGCATTAATATTAATACCTGCTCCATTCGACTCGAGATTATTGTTGTTCACAAAAATCTGATTAACTACAGAAGTTGTCAAATTACCATCGAAACGAATACCTGTTCCATTGTTCTTTATATAATTTTCACGAACAGTAAACAAGTTTGGACCGGTAGGAGATGTAGTATTCAAAGAAAGACCAACAAATCCACCTCTGATATGATTTTGCTCAACCAAAACACCATTCAAAGTATTAGCGCCAACAGACCAGAAATGAAGTCCATGGGTGCTTGCAGATGCATTAATCCAGTTATTTCTGATTGTTAAACCATCGGTGACAGTATTAACAATATCTGCAAATTCTAATACTATTGATGCGCCAAAATCTCCACTAGCTACATTGTTTGTCAATGCAGTTGCTGAAGCACCATCACGCAATCTTCTAAGTAAAACCACATTTTGTGAAGTAGAACTTGTTGCATAATGGTTATTTGATATGTCGATATTAGCTTTGTCTCCACCATTATCATCATGGACCAAACCAATAACGGTACCTGTTGTTACAGAACCTTTTACAATATTGTTGTTTACTTCAATATTTGAAGAAGTACCAATAACTTTTACGAATGCATTTTGTGATGCAGATCCTACATTTCTTACAGTGAAACCTTTGATGGATGGACCATTTGTAGTCACTTTGAAGATTGGGTCAGTAACTGTAAGTGTAGCAACATCAAATGTACCAATCACAGTTTCTGAACCTTCAATTCTTGCACCATTAATCGAAGGAAGTGAACTACCAGCCAAAAGTGCACATGTCAAATCAGTAGCTGATGTTGAATGATAATTACCTCTGATATCAACATCCTTGTTTACATCAATATTACTGAAGCTCCAAACACCATTTGCTGTTACGCCACTTGAAGCAATACCATAACCTGCGATATTGACAATACCTGTACCGGTATTTGCAATTGCGATACCATCTTGTGGACTTGGGTTTGATGCACCAGAGAATGAAGTACATTGCTCAAGGTTCACTGTATTTGTGAAGTTATCAAGTGAGTTTAACAATACAGTAGCACCTCTGCGAAGTGTTACAGTTCCAGATGTGCTATTTTTTCCTAAGAAAGTAACAGATTTAGAAATCGCAAAACTTTGTGTGAAGGCAACACCACTAAGATTAACAGTACCACCTGAACCATTTGCAGCATTTGTACCAACACCTTCAATGTCTTGTGTATAAACAGAACAGTCTGCAATACCTAAAGCTGTTTGGATACAATCTGCATTTGTTAATACAGTTGCAGTTGCCAATGAAAGATTTCTCAAAACAGATGGATTTGAACAATCACCTGAACCATTCAATGTGATATTACCAACACTTGTACCGCGGCTAGTAAGACCATTTATAAATGCACGCTTTGTAATTGTTGGAGTTTCGCCTAAATGATTATTTGTTGTCAATTCCATTCTTCTTGAACCTGATGTACCAATCAACTGCAATGCCATTTCAATAGCATCACCTGTTCCACCACCAAAGTTGGAAAGTGTGCTACTTGAGAATGTCAAATCAACTTGGTTATCAGTGCTTCCAAAAATAGAACCACGAGTAGAAGTCAAACTACCTGCGATATTATTAATGTCTGTACCTGAATTAAGCTGGAATTTTCCAATATATGTTGCGTCGCCTGCAATTGGAGTAGCAAGATGAGCCGAGGCATTAGTTGCTCCACGGAAATCAAATCTTTTACCAATGGTAACAGGAGAAGCATCCAAGAATGGACGGATTGTGCTCACAGAACCATCTGCAGCAACCAATACACTTGTAGGATCATCAGAAATCAAATTGATAGCTGATTGCAAACATGCTGGAGGATATACTGTAACTCTTGAAGCAATATGTGTACCACCCAAAGTTGGACTAGCAGCCATGAAGTTACAAATCGTTCTAGAACCGCCACCATAACCAGGACCTGTTCCAGGATTAAGCAAATAGTGAATATCCGCAGTTTTACCAGGAACAACATCCATGATAATTGATTCAGTATTATTCACAATCGCATCACAACCACTGATATTCTCTGTAACAATGATTGAGGTTGGATCTGGACCTTCTGCAGCTGCAATAGCAGCATTCAATTGAACGCAGTTTGCCACATAAATATTATTATCGAAACGGAAACGAGCAAGGAAAGTATTGTCTGAATAATCTATAACATTCGGATCCGCTACCAAATTATTGCAGTTTTCAGGACGACGTGTGTATCGTACATTATATGGACCAGCTCCAAGCGGTGCATATCTTTTGCTCAGGGTTGTTGATCCGGATTGTGAAGTTGAATATGCTTGTGGACTTGAAATTCCATCAAATTCACTAGATATTGACATGAATGACAAAACTGGAGTCAAAGGAGCATTTGTACCCGCTGTACTACCTGTGAAAAGCACAGCAGGAGGGCCTGTAGGATCTACAGAAGCTGCTTGCAAATCATTAGCAAGTACGCGAATCTTCTGCAATGTATCTCTTCTAGGCTGGCGATTAAGTGCGTCCAAATTTCCAGCACCTGTATTCAAGCCATAAAACCAAAATGTTGGTTCAAGAACTCCACTACGAAGCGTAACTGAAGTGTAATTACCACAATTTGATCCCGAGCCAATAATCTTAACAGGCTTGGTAATTACAACACTTTCATTTTCAACAACATCTGTTGCAAGATCAATTTGTGGAGGTACTGTACCTACAGACAATAATTGAGCTGCATATACAGCTTTATTCAATTGTTCGAATTTGGTATATCCATAGGCAACATCAACTGATGGTGAGCCGGAACCATTACTTGGTGCATGTGATGAGTTAACACTCAAATTTGTAGCAACCGGTGCACTCAATGGATTTGTAATGGTAATTTCATCACCAGCTGTCTCGGTCCAAAAAGCATACTTTTGATTGACCACATAATCATTCGCAGTCCAAGGTGCCGGACTTGTACTAAAAAATAGATCTGATTCTGCATTTCCAAATGCATTCTGACCCATATTCAAGTTTTGTGTAAATGGTGAGGCATGACTGAAACGAACTACACCATATGTTGTGTGAGAAGCAAGGGCTACAGAATAACTAGCCATTTTACCACTTGCTGTACCCAATCCCGGAGAACCACCGTTATAAACAATATTATTGTTTTTGAATGTATACAAACTTGCACTGAGTGAAGTTGTAATAACATTCACATAGATGGCCATTTCATTGTCATGGATAATATTCCCATTTGTTTTTGTGGAATTATCACCAACAAGAACTGTTCTAGCATCATTGAAATACAAACCATATGCAAGTCTTAAACCACCAGCATTTGTACTTCTATTACCATGGATATGGCTTCTGCGAATTGTACCATGTCCACCATTTGCAACGAGAATACCCGCTTGGATTGCATCTTCACTCGTACTTGAAGTACCACCATTTTCACCCGTAACAATACAATCTTGAATTGTCGGATATGGTTGTTCTTCACGAATTGCTTGCAAACTTGATGTGCTCTCACCAACAATACCAATACCAATATTGCGATAATTGTTAACTCTCGCATATTGAAGGGTTGGCTTAGATCTGGTCAAAAACAAAATACCAGCTGTATTATTCAAGCTATTTGAGTTAGCAGTTGGTTTGATATCTCTTACTTCAATATAGTCTGCACCTGAACCACCAATGGTTCCTTGTGCATAACGATACAATAATCCTACGAAAATATCTGTACTGGCCTCAGACATATTTGCTGAAGTACCATCAATGTCAATACCTTTCATGTTAATTACAGTGCTTGCACTTGTTGCATTAGCAAACACAATTGGTTTGACAGTTGTACTTGACATCTTCCCGGCACCATTCCAAACAAGAGCTGTTGGAAGTGAATAGGAAGTCATCAATGTAAAATCAGGAGGAACAATGATTGTTCGTCCGCCACCATTTTGGCTTCCAACCAAACTCAATGATTTGTTGCCGATTACAACCTGCTCGGCATACGTTCCACCTTGAATATTAATGACATCACCACTTGCCGAAGCAGTGACTGCAGCCATGATGGTCTGTTTCGCGGTTCCCCACGAACTTCCATCATTTGCATTATTCCCCGCATTACTTACATACCAAGTCGCAGCAAAAGCACTTTGAATTGTACATAAGAACAATGCAATGAATAGGGAAGAAAACAGAGTCTTTCTGTTTTTCATTGCGTTTTCCTCAAAAAAGTTAAAAAGAATATATTCATAAAAGATATTTTTCAGGTTTTAGAAACGAGGTGCAATTTATTCATATGAAGAGTAAAAACAAAGTTTTCCACAATTAATTTTGTTTCATTGACTTAGAATACCACATAAATTATCAAAGTGCTTTCCAATAAAATGGCTTTTATTTATAATATTTGCCATTATGTGAAATCTACTTATGATTAGTCTTGATTTACTGACTTTTGTCATACTTATAATATCAATTGAAAACGCGACCCTATTGCTCAATTGAGACATTTTTCTGTGACTGAACCCCTTTCCTCAAAAGAAATGATATATCATTTTATTCTGCTTCATCTGACTCAATATCAGAACCTTTATCCATATTCTGATCTTCCGACTCATTATGATTTTCAGAGAGCTGTGTCGCTTGAATAGTACCTTCTTCTAGTGCAGGCAATTCATCTTCTATCACTGCAGAACCAAGTTCGGCGGCAAGATTTTGAGGTTGTAATGCAATCAACTCATCGATTTCTTTCATCTTTGGAAGTTCATCGAGCGCGGCAAGACCAAAAATGCGAAGAAATTCTGCCGTTGTACCATATAATAATGGTCTTCCCGGGGTTTCGGCTCTTCCAACGATTGTTACAAGCCCTCTATCCAATAACGAATTCATGATTTCACCTGAGTTTACCCCACGAATCGACTCAATATCCGGCTTGCTGACGGGTTGTTTATAGGCAACAATGGATAAAGTCTCCAGCGCGGCTTGCGACAAACGCTTCCTGGACTTTGCCTTGAGCAATTTCTGAACATATACTCCATATTGTGAGCGAGTCACAAAATGATAGCCACCTGCTACCTTTACAATTGAGTAAGGTCTGGTACAACTCGCCAATTCATCATTGATTGTTTCAATAGCCACGCGGATTGATTCACTATTTGCATGCTCCTGATATTCAGATTCAGCAAGCAATTCATTAATGGTTTTCTCGCTCAATGGCTCATCGGATGCAAAAATCAATGCTTCCAATACTTTGTGAAAGGGCTCGGTGAAAATAGGTTCTTGTTCGCTCATGATTCAATGATATCGTAAATGAATGCAATGCAAAACTACGGTTTTCCATGAATCTGCATCTTGGAGATATCAACAAAAAAAGGTATCGGAAATGAATCCGATACCTTTAATGAGATATTTACTCTTATTTGCTGTCTGTCTTGTCATCCACGATGGTATAATCCGCTTCTTCTACATTACCTGCATCACCGGATGCATCCTGCGGACCTTCATTTGCGGAACCTGCACCAGCTTGCTCATACATCTTTGTAGAGGTTTCGCTCCACAATTGATTGAGAGCATCCATCGCGGGACGGATATCGGAGGCATTATTCTTGATCGCATCGGCGAGACGCTCTTTTGCGGACTCAATCTGAGTTTTTGCATCCGCAGGAATCTTGTCTCCAAGATCTGTCAATTGCTTATCGGTGGAATACACAAGATTGTCTGCCTGATTACGCAATTCAATTTCTTCCTTGCGTTTTTTATCATCCGCGGCATGCTCTTGAGCTTCGCGCTTCATCTTTTCAATTTCATCTTTCTCCAATCCGCTGGATGAAGTAATGCGAATATTCTGCTCTTTATTCGTTGCTTTGTCTTTCGCCGACACATGAAGAATACCATTTGCATCAATGTCAAATGTTACTTCAACTTGTGGAACACCGCGTGGTGCCGGTGGAATTCCATCGAGATGGAAACGACCGAGAGAACGATTGTCGCGTGCCATTGGACGCTCACCTTGAAGAATGTGAATCTCCACAGATGTTTGACTATCAGTTGCAGTTGAATATGTTTCCGATTTCTTTGTCGGGATCGTTGTATTGGCTTGAATCATCGGAGTCAATACGCCACCCATGGTTTCAATACCGAGTGTGAGCGGAGTGACATCGAGCAAGAGAACATCAGTTACATCGCCTGCAAGAACACCACCTTGAATTGCAGCACCAATTGCAACAACTTCGTCTGGATTCACACCTTTTGATGGCTCTTTGCCAAAGAATGTTTTAACGAGTTCTTGAATCTTTGGAATGCGTGTTGAACCACCCACCAAAATAACATCATCAATCTGTGAAGGATTGATTTTCGCATCTTTGATTGCCTGCTCGCAAGGACGCAATGTTGCATCGAACAAATCAGAACAAAGTGATTCAAATTTTGCGCGAGTGATTGTCAGATTCAAGTGTTTTGCACCATCTGCAGTTGCAGTGATGAATGGCAAATTGATTTCTGTTTGCAGCATTTGCGACAATTCAATCTTTGCTTTTTCAGCTGCTTCACGCAAGCGTTGCAAAGCCATTGGATCATTACGCAAATCAATGTTCTCTTGCTTCTTGAATTCATCTGCCAAGAAATCAATGATGCGCTGATCGAAATTGTCACCACCAAGATGTGTATCACCATTTGTTGATTTCACCTGGAATACACCATCACCCAATTCGAGAATTGAAATGTCGAATGTACCACCTCCAAGATCATATACTGCAACGGTGATATTCTGATCTTTTTTGTCCAAACCAAAGGCAAGCGCTGCTGCAGTTGGTTCATTGATGATACGCTTTACAGTCAATCCTGCGATTTCACCTGCATCTTTTGTTGCTTGTCTTTGCGCATCATTGAAATACGCAGGAACGGTAATTACTGCATCTGTTACTTTTTGTCCAAGATAATCTTCCGCTGTTTGCTTCATTTTCTGCAAGATCATCGCGGAAACTTCCGGTGGTGAATAGAGGCGACCATCAATATCCACTTGTGCGGTATTATTGTCACCACCCTTTACGGTATATGGAACGAGTTTTGTTTCTTCGCCAACTTCATCCATTCTGCGACCCATGAATCTTTTCACGGAGTACACAGTGTTTTTGGGATTGGTGACTGCCTGTCTTTTTGCTTGTTGACCAACCAGACGCTCACCACTTTTTGTAAAACCCACAACGGATGGTGTGGTGCGTGTACCTTCACTATTTGCAATGACAACGGGCTGTCCGTTTTCCATTACTGATACACAGGAATTGGTGGTTCCTAAGTCGATGCCGATAGTTTTACCCATCTTGAATTACCTCTAATTATGGTATGATGTTAATAATGATTTCCGGTTGGATGAATCTCATCAAGCAATTGGCACTTCGATGCTCTTCGGTTGCTCGGGTTCAACTTTTGGCAATGTAATGTGTAGTATGCCATTATTGAATTCCGCCTGAATACCATTGATGTCAATGGAGTCTGAAAGCGTGAATGAACGAGCAAATGTTCCAAAGTGACTTTCTACTCGTACAAATTGCTGGCCTTCAATTGTTTCGCTTTGCTTCTTTTCTCCGCGGATGCTCAAGATGCGATCTTCATTGATAGAGATTTTTACATCATCTTTTTGCACGCCTGGAATTTCAACATGAAGTGAAATTGCCTTTTCTGTTTCTGCGATGTCAACTCTTGGTGAGAATTGTTCTACTTGTTGTTTGACATTGCGATTCATTTCGGACATAGTGTCAAACATGCGACGTGTTACGGTGTCCAATCCACGGAATGGTTCGAATGTGAGCATAGTCATAGTCGTATTCCTTGTACTAAATTGTTTGAAATTGTAAATCCTGAATCCCTTTCGGGAAATAACCTTGCGCATGGTCGAAGACACTGTATACGAATACTGTGCCAATTGATATTTTTGGCGTTTTTTGGGATTTCAGGCTGTAAATTTGTCAAATACCTTGACATTTTAACAATCTCAACTGTCATTATGGCATTAGACTTGTCATTATGACAGTGTAATGTCTTTTTTGTTTGGCTAATCCTCTCCATGCATTTTTCTAAATTGCGAACTCATTACTTGGATATAATCATGATTGGTATTGGATATGATGTTCACCGCTTAGCCGAAGGTGAATCTTTGATTCTTGGCGGAGTGGCGATTGACTCTGATTTGGGATCCGTTGCTCACAGCGATGGCGATGTTGTCTTGCATGCTTTATGCGATGCATTGCTTGGTGCGGCCGGTTTGGGTGATATCGGGGAACATTTTCCGGATACAGATCCAAGATGGAAAAATGCACCAAGCAGGATGTTTGTCGAGCATGCCATTCAATTGCTTGCCGAGCATGGATATGTACCTGTAAACATTGATATCACTTTGATTTTGGAAGCTCCGAAGATTAAGCCGTATAAAGAAGCAATGCGAATGGAAATTGCATCCATGACAGGATTACCATTTCAGCGAGTATCCGTCAAAGCCACCACAAATGAAGCAATTGGTTTTGCCGGTAGAAAAGAAGGCGTTGCAGCTCTCTGCGCATGCATGATCAAAGAAGGAGATCGTTCATGAACATCTCAGTCATTGGCATTGGACATCTCGGAATGATTCATGCGAGATTATTGAAGCAAAGACATGATATTGAACTCATTGGTATTTCGGATGCGAGTCCTGAACGTTCCGCATATGTTTCCAAAGAATTGGATATTCCGATTCACGAATCCATTGATATGGCAATAACTGAATCTGATGCCGTGATTATTTCAGCTTCGACAAAAGCGCATTATGACATTGCAAAGAAAGCAATTAATGCCGGCAAACATTGTTTCATTGAAAAACCCATCACATCAACATATCAAGAAGCGGTTGAATTGATCAGGCTTGCCGAAGAGAACAAGGTGATTGTACAAGTGGGACATGTTGAGCGATTCAATCCTGCTTTGATGTCATTGCATTCATATTCCATCGAGCCTTTATTCATTGAAGCACATCGTCTCGCTCAATTCAAACCAAGAGCAACAGATGTAAGCGTTATTCATGATTTGATGATTCATGACATTGACATAGTGCTATGGATGGTGAAATCTCCCGTCAAGCATGTGGATGCGAATTCAGTTTCGGTATTGACTGAAACTGCAGACATCGCAAATGCGCGCATCACTTTTGAAAATGGATGTGTTGCGAATATCACAGCATCGCGAATATCGGCTCAACCAATGCGTAAAATGCGTGTGTTTCAGAAGAGTGGTTATATGTCCATAGACTTCGCAAAACCCTCGGTGGATGTCTATCGACTTGCCCAAGAAAACGAAATACCAAACACTGCAATTCCAGCAATGATGCTCGGAGAAATAGATGCCGGCAATCAAAGTAAAGCCATACTATTCGAACAACCCCCGATTCCTTCAATCAATGCAATAGCGGAAGAACATTCAGCATTCATTCGCTCCATTGCACATGGCGATCCGATTGCGGTAACCGCGCATGAGGCAATGGAAGCATTACGCATTGCTGAATTAATCAATACATCAGCAACAAGAACCATCACTGGATGAACAAGATGTGTTCTCAGGTTTTTTTCCATATACGGTGATGCTAAGAATGGCATCATTTCCGTTTTTGAATTCTACCATTTCATCGTCGGAGAAATAGTCCGAAAGAATATCATCCGGAAGATTGATCTTCTTTTCTTTTTGAATGATAAGATCAACAAAACCTGCATCCGATAATTGCTGCATATAATCAGTTTTTTGAATCGCACCAGACACACAACCTGCGTACATTTCGGCAGCATTTTTGAGTTGATCAGGAAGATTTCCATCAAGCACGATATCTGAAACCGAGAAATGTCCACCAGGTTTCAAAACGCGAAACATTTCCTTGAAAGCCAATTCTTTGTTTGGCACAAGATTCAATACACAATTACTGACAATCACATCTATTCTATCGGCGGCTATTGGCATGTGCTCAATATCACCCAATCGAAATTCCACATTATTGAAGCCCAAAGCATCAGCATTATTACGCGCCTTTTCAATCATTGTTGGAGTCATGTCCAAACCAATCACTTTACCCGATTCACCTGTGATTGCTCTTGCGATGAAACAATCATTTCCTGCTCCGGAACCCAAATCTAAGACAGTGTCACCCGATTTGATTTGTGCAAACTCCGTGGGGAGTCCACAACCCAATCCCAAATCAGCATCTTGATGATAACCACTGAGCGTTGAATAATCTTCGGCAAAGACAGCATAATCAATCGTTGAACAACCGCCTGCTCCGCAACATGATGCTGCATTCTGTTCTTTACTTTGTTCTGCAATTTGACTGTATTTTTCTTTGACGATATTTTTAAGTTCAACTGTATCTTTCATAACAAGTACTCCATTTATTTGATTAAATCTACTTACAATCATACAAATTCAATCGTATAACTCATATTTATTCTTTAGAAATATCCTCATCTTTTTGATCATCAAAAAGCATCCGAATGGCGGGTGTGGATCTATCATCGAATTGTCCTGATTTCACTGCCCAAGTAAAAGCGATGAGAAAACCACCAGCAACCAATACACTGAAACCAATCAGCATGAATATCACTTCCATTATTCAGACTCCGCATTTGGAATATGTCTTGCTTTCCATGAAGTCATTCCCAAAGAAAAACCAATCACGGTAAGCGAACTTACCGGCATGAGTATTGCAGTGAACAGTGGCGTGAGTATTCCCATCAATGCCAAGGTCAATCCAATTGCATTGTACATCACCGATATGATGAATGCACCAATGATGATTGTAGACCCTGATTGCGCATACTGTTTGAACATGTCAAAATACGGTAGAGCTTTTGAACTCATCACAATATCACAACCGGGAGTGAATGATGAGATATGTTCCGTGACAGCAATTCCGACATTACTCTTTCTCAAAGCGCCTGCATCATTCATTCCATCGCCTACCATCACGATCACATCATCATCATATTGTGCATGTAATGCATCAATGAATTGTGCTTTTTGTTCAGGACTTTGATGAAAGCGCAATGAATGTTTACCCTCAAATCCTGATGCATAATGATATGCATGTTTATCATCATCACCCGACAATAAATAGGTTGTTACTTTGAGATCATCCTTTAATCTTTTGAGCATTGGAAGGATGCCTTTGCGCGGTCCTTCGTGAATCAAAAATCTACCATATTGAATTCCATCGATACACAAGAACACGCCACTCTCTTTTGTTTGCTTGATGAATTCTGATGAGCCGATTTGTATTTCATGTCCACGAAAATGAGAGATCCAACCACTGCCCGGTATTTCTTTGAACATATCACAACGAATTCCATCAAGATTACCTATGTCATTTCTCTTCGAAAGCCAAGCAGCTATCATTCTACTTTTTGGATGAGTTGAAGTAAGGCAACCGGAAATAATCATTTCAATATCATCTCTAAGCAATACATTTCCTTCATATTCAACTTGACCTTCAAGACTTGAAGTTAATGTTCCGGTTTTATCGAATACAATAGAACTGCCTGATCCAAATTCCATGACCATTTCAGGATTTTTGAAGTATACTCCTTTCTTAGCGGAGAGTCGCATGATATTGCCAATCGTGAATGGTCCCGCCAATGTCAAAGCACATGGACATGCAATGATGAGTACTGCCGTGAACACATTAATTGCCATTTCGATGTTTGGCAAATACAATGCTCCGCCGATGATTGCTAGTGCGATTGTGAATATGGTGAAATATTTCGCGAAGACTGCTGAAACATGCAGGAGTCTTGATTGTGTTTTTGGACTTTCTTCGCCATTCCACATGCGAAGCAGTGCACTGCGTGATACTTCTCTTTGTACTTCGACTGTAAGTGTTGGACCAAGAACACGCGCGCCAGCATAGATAATCCCACCTTTTATCATTTCTATTGGAGTTGATTCACCGGTGATGAAGCTATAATCTATGTGACCGACCCCTGATTGAATAATTGAATCCGCTGGGACAATTTCTTGATTGTGTACAATCAGTGTATCACCAATTCTGATAGTAGAAACAGGTTTACTAACTTCATGTTCATCTTCTATGACAGTACATTGCAAGGGGATAAATGAAGAATGGTCCCTATCAAATTCTAATGCATCAAAAGATTTCTTTTGAAAGAGTCTGCCGATCAATAAAAAGAAGATGAGTCCTGTGAATGAATCCATGAAACCGGGACCGCTTCCGGAAAGAATTTCATAGAGACTTCTTCCATAGAGTGCTGTGATACCCATTACGATGGGAATATCCAGATTCATTGTTTTGCTTCTTAGACCTACAATTGCATTTTTGAAAAATGGTTGCGCGCTGAAGAAAATCACGGGCAATGAAAAAAGAAGATTTAGTCCGGCAAAGAGTAATGAAAAATGCGAGCCCATCAGATTCACACCTTCATCGAAATAGCCGGGAAGACTGAAGAGCATCGTATTGCCGAATGCAAAACCGGCAATGGCAAGTCGAATATAGAATGGTCTATTTGATATGTCTTGTTGTTTTTTGCTCACTGATGCAAGTGACAAATCGGGTTCATAACCAAGTATTGTCAACAACTCTACTATCGCTCTTAATGTGGTTTTTTCTTTGTCGAAATATACAGTGATGCGCTTCCCGGCAAGTTCCAATCGTGAGCGAATGATTCCGGAATTGATAAATGGGAGTTTTTCAAGAAGCCATACGCATGATGCACAATGTACGGAAGGTAAAGTGAATGTCACTTGCGCTTTGCAATTCACATCATATTCAAGAAGAGATTGTTCGATGCTCGCATCTTCCAAAAAAGAAAATCTTGCCATGCTTTTATGAGCAAGATGTTTCAAGGATTGAATTTCCGGTACTTCCATCGAATAATATGCACAGAGATCATGCTTATCGAGTAAATCATAGACGGTTTTACATCCCTCGCAACAAAAGTGCAAATCTTTTGAAATGACATGATCCCTCTCACATTGATCTCCGCAATGTGCGCATTGTACTCCTTGAGTGATAGAATGAGGTTTCATGATATTGTCTTTGTATTGCCCTGCTAAATTCAGCGTTATATGTCAATCAAACTATGATATTTATCATGCGATGCATCCCACTTTGCTATATTGCATGTGTCATTAGGAGCTTTCTTTCATGCGCATTACAATAGTACAATCTTTTCCGAAATATGCAGATACTGCATCTAACCTAGCTTTCATACATAGAACAATCGATAGCGTTAAAACAGATCTTTTGGTATTTCCGGAACTTGCCACGAGTGGATATTTTTTTACGGAGAAGTCGCAACTCATGCCTCATGCTTTGATATGGAATGAGTCATCCGAATTGCTACACATTCAAGAAAGAGCAACAGAAACCAATACAATCATCGTGATTGGTTTCCCTGAAAAGGAACGAGATACACTATATAATTCAGCAGGTATATTCATGCCTGATGAAAGCCAATCGCGAGTCTATAGAAAAACCCATTTATTTTATAAAGAGCATCTCATTTTTGAGCAGGGAAATACAGGATTCTTCTGTGTGCATGATGTCAAAAATGATTGTAAGATTGGCATCATGATTTGTTATGATTGGCGATTCCCCGAAGCCGCAAGAACTCTTGCACTACAAGGAGCTGATGTGATAGTATGTCCTTCAAATCTCGTCACCACACTTTCCGGTAAAGTATTTCCAGCACGAGCAATTGAAAATAGAGTATATGTTGTAGTCGCAAATCGCGTGGGAGAAGAATCACTTGACGGCGAAACATTGCTCTTCCGAGGCGAATCCGCAATCTATGATTATCTCGGTGAACGCATCGCTATGGCATCATTCGGCAATGAGGAAATCATTCATGCCGAAATCAATCCACAAGAAACACGCAATAAAGCGTTCAATTCAGTGAATGATATTTTTGTAGATAGAAGACCGGAGATGTATTATTCATCGGTTTCGATCGGTGAGCAGCAGTGACTTCGTGCGGTGAGCAGACGGTTTGATTTATATTCTGATGTCACTCCGAAGGAGCTGCATTGTATGGTGACCCAAACGGTGTCATATCTTCTCTCCTCGACAATGCCCGAATATCTGACCCCGCTGGGGTCAAACGATGAATCTTGGATTTTCACGGCTAGGGTTATCTGACCCCGCTGGGGTCAATCAATGAATCTTGGATTTTCACGGCTAGGGTTATCTGACACAGCTGGGGTCAATCGATGAATCTTGGATTTTCACGGCTAGGGTTATCTGACACAGCTGGGGTCAATCGATGAATCTTGGATTTTCACGGCTAGGGTTATCTGAAACCCGCTGGGGTCAATCAATGAATCTTGGATTTTCACGGCTAGGGTTATCTGACCCCGCTCGGGTCAATATACAGTGCAGCTCCATTTGAACGAGATAGGTGAAGGTGTTAAGACACCAGAGGTGTCAAATAAACTTAGCAGTGTAAGTCCCACCTTCACCAATGACACCGGAGGTGTCAGATATAACATTTTCTTTCCAATCCAAACAGTGCTCTCCGAGCGAAGCCGAGGAGAGCATCACTTCAATAGCTGTTCCACCGCAACCCGAATCTGCTTATCGATTCCATTCGCATAATCTTCGGGCATATTCATGACCTTGATATCCGGTTCGAGTTGATTATTCTCAAGATATTTTCCATCATTGCCGATTGTACCAACTTGTGGAATACCGAAATAGATTGTCGGATCGATTTGTGTTTCCCACCATACTGCTGTTGCAGTACCTGGAACGGGCATGCCGATGAGCGGACCAATATTCAATTGCTTATATGTCCAAGGAAAAAAATGTGCATCGGAATAATTGCTTTCATTCATCAATACAACTGATTTTCTTTGCCATTTATTTTGTGGTTCAGAGCCAATCAATTGTCCGCGGGGAACGAGTTTCACATATTGTTTTCCGGAGAGCAATGTTGCAAGATCATCATGCAGCCAACCACCACCATTGAAACGCGTATCAATGATGATTCCAACTTTGTCTGCATGTCTGCCGAGTACTTCGGAATATGCTTCGCGGAAACTTTCACTATTCATTCCTCTGACATGCACATAACCTACTTTGCCTTTGGAAAGTGAATCGACCATATTTCGACAATTCAGCACCCATCTTCGGTATAATAATTCTTCTTGTGCGCCGAATGACATTGCTTTAATGCTTTCATCGAAGCGTTTATTTTTTTCGGGATCGAATACTGAAATCAATACTGTTTTATCCGCTTTCCGATTCATCATATTATCAAGATTAGATAAGCTCACGGGAATGCCATCAATCTTCTCAATGATCATTCCTGCTTTATATATTTTTTTGGGATGATCAAGTGGTGATTTTGCTATGATCTCAAGTATTTTGATTCCATTTCCTTGATACTGCTCATCCCAAAATGCACCAAATACAGCTGTTTGATCGCGAATCTCATCTGAATACTGCGCGCGATACCCACTTCCCGTATGTGATGCATTCAATTCGCCCAATAATTCACTGAGCAATTCCGCAAAATCATAATTATTATCGATGGAAGAAAGGAATGGCTCATAAGCCTGTCGATAGAAATTCCAATCCACACCATGCAGATCAGTCACATAGAATTTCTCGCGGGCTTGTCTCCATGAATGATCAAACATATATGCTCTTTCAGCAGGAGCATTGAGTTCCATCTCCGCTTTGAAGCCAATTGCTTTCTGACTTCCATTGCTCGTATCAATGCGAGTGATCTTTCCATCGGAAATCACATACAGAAATCTACCATCAGGACTTTGTTCTAGTGCTCCCGAACCCGCTCCCAATTTGGCAAGTAGCTTAGTTTCTTTGTCTCGAAATTTTTGTACCCATATATCATAACCTTTTTCAAAGCGAGAAAGATAATAGAGTCTTTCGCCATCAGGTGACAATACATAATCTGCAAGATTTGAAGAGTGAATCGTGAATCGCATCGTGCGCTCTTCCAATCTGTCAAAATCAATCGCAATTGGTTCAGATACTTCAACACTTACATTACCTTTTTTTCTCTCTTTTTCAAGTGAGTCTTTCTTTCTTTGTTCATCAAAAGACAATTCCTCATCCTTCTCTCTCATCTTTAATAACTCAAATTCATCTTTACTGAGTTTGAATCGCTCGAATGCATCTTGCGTGAGAAATGTACCATATACATCACTTTCCGCACCCCAAGAGCCATGACTTCTAAATCCGGCTTTATCACTGGAATAAATAAATAGCTTTCCATTCTTGGACCATTTGGGTTGATTGTCACTATATCCGCTTTGTGTCACATTTTGTATCGGACCTTTCCCCTGCGCGTCAATGATGCCTACTTCATCTACCCAACGATCTTTGTCAATAATCGAAACAAGAAACCATTTGCCATCGGGTGACCATTCATACCACTGATCACCATCACTATAGGAATAATTATATGTGCTGTCCAGAATCAGTCGCACAGCATTCGCGGCAAGATTCTTCACTTTTAACACTACGCGACTTTCAAGAAATGCGACTTCTTTGCCATCGGGAGAATAATGCGGTTGAAATTCATCCTTTGCTGTTTCCACAATCGCTTTCTCTTCCAATACCGTTGAACGATAAAAGAATGGTTCACTCTTGCGTGTCAAACTTGTCTGATAAACATTCCATGAGCCATTTCTCTCACCGGCATAGAGCAAAGATTTACCATCCGGAGAAAAACTCACGGATCGCTCTTGTCCCGGAGTATTCGTGATCCGCTTAGTGACATCATGATCAACCGCTGTGACAAAAATCTCACCTCGAATCACAAATGCGACTTCCTTCCCACTTGGTGACAATGCCATCTCTGTCGCACCTTGATTCATCATTTTATATGCAATGTCATTTCTTCGTGAATCATTGATGATGTCAATCGAAACACGAACTGGTTGTGCGCCTTGAACCTTGGTATCAAAAGTATAGATTCCACCATGATAATTAAAACACAAATTACCCTGATTATCTCCACTCAAAAAGCGAATGGGATGCTTTGTGAATGTGGTCAATTGTTTCACATTAGAAGGATTATCCAATGGGAAAGACCATACATTAAATGACCCTGATCGCTCTGACAGAAAATAACATGTTTTTCCATCTGCAGTGATAATTGGTTCGCGATCTTCTGCGGGATGCTCTATCAGTGCTTTATGTGTTTTGTCCTTCAGATTCACCATCCAAATATCGCGAGCGATAGATGATGTGTGATGTTTTCTCCAATAATTTTCTCCACCTCTTTTATCTTGATAGACAAGGAAATTCCCCTTAGGATCCACTGCAATTTCTTCCGCAGGTGTTGTGAATACTTGCGACCTTTTTCCATCCTTTACGGATATTGAATAAAGCTCGCCCATACCACCGGATGGAAATTGACTATTCTTCGGAGAATCTTGAATATGCGTCGAAACATACATGGAAGATCCATCATGAGAAAATGCAGAAGGCACTTCATTCGATGAATGGAAAGTGAGTCTGCGCGGAGTGCCACCCTTGCTCGACATGATAAAGATATCCATATTGCCATGTCTGTCTGAAGCGAAAGCAATATTCTTTCCATCAGGTGACCAAACCGGTGATACATCATAGGCATCATTATTCGTTATGCGATCTGCCTTTCCGCCTTTTGTGGATACAACCCACAAATCTCCCTGAAAAGCAAATGCAATCATGGATCCATCAGGGGAAATTGCGGGATATCTCATCCAAACAGATTCCTGAGCAGAGGAAATTGATAATGAACCGATTAGAATCATTAAGAAGGAAAAGAGGCGTTTCATGTATTTCTCGGATATTTTTGCGTGCAATTTACGAAGAAGAAGTACTGTCAGGATTTCAATGTTTTCAACATCTTCTTCACTTCTGATTTCTTGATTGTCGGAACGGTCTCAGCAAGATGTAGATAGTCTTTGAATCTATTGAACACTTGCACTGAAATGCGAATCCAGATCTTCCCTTGAAATGGGATCACCGGAATTTCAATTTTGTGCTCATTCCACAGAATATCATGCAAAGCTTGAGCATACAGCAATGCATCTTCGCCATCATATTGCAGATGTTTTGGTGCTTCGATAGAAGCAAGAGAACCAATCATAGAATCGGGTGATGGAATTGGAGTTTTCCATGACTCAGCTATCATATTGCGCATCGCAATTGCTTTCGCATGAAAAGCCTGCATGAGAAATTCCGAGCCCATGGTATTATGCAAGGCCAGTCCGAATGGAGCACAGATATAAGCACTGTGATCCTTTGTTCCTGTCCAATCAAATTCCTGCTTATAGCCCTGCAAATACCCATGAGAAATCACTGTAGGATGCATCATGTGTTGATGCTTGGGATGTGTCCACAATATGGCGCATCCTTTTGGTGCATAGAGCCATTTATGACAATTTCCCGTATACCAATCAGCATCAAGTTCATTCAAATGAAGAGGTATCATGCCAGGTGCATGAGCACCATCCACAAATACGGGAATTCCTCTTTTTTTACACTCAAGGATCATTGCTTTTATTGGAAAGATGATTCCCGTTGGTGATGTGATATGATCGATAACCAAAAGCTTTGTTTTCTTATTGAGATGTCGAATAATTGCATCCACACATTCTTGTTCATCCTGAAGAGGAAATGGAATATGCGCTTCAATGAGTTTGGCACCAATGATAGATGTGGCATGTTGTAGCGTTGTTCGTACGGCGCCATATACATGATTTGTGGTGAGGATTTCATCGCCTTTCTTCCATGTATGCATCAGCGATTGAATAACCGTATTCGCACCTGTTGTGGCATTGTCCACAAATGCCAGATCATCTGCATTCGCACCGAGAAATGGAGCAATCTTTTGAAGAGATTCTCTGAGTAAAACAGGCAATTGTTGCACCACGAAATTCACGGGTTGTGATTCCATGCGTTGACGAATGGCATCCTGATATTCCAGTACAATAGCCGGTGTTGCGCCAAATGAACCATTATTCAGAAATGTGATATTCTTGTCGATCAAAAAAAGATTGCAAATCTCTTTTGAGCCAAAGTCCGGGTATTTGATTGATGAGGGTATTTTCGGGGTTTTGATTGCTTTCATGATTTCCTCAAGAAGTCTGCAAACTGTCTCGCGTTTGCATTGATTGTTGGTATATTTGCAGTGCAATATTACTTGGCAAAACTACAATTTACTCACCGTTTGTATTGACATCCCATGAATTTTCTTGAGATTATTGAACATGAGCGTATTGCTACTGTTCGTTTGAATCGACCTGAAAAGCGCAATGCATTGAGTCCTGCACTCTTGACAGAAATCCATGATGCTTTTGTGTCTTTGGGTGCCAGAGAAGACATTTCCGTGATCATTCTTGAGGGTAATGGTAAAGCATTTTGCGCGGGAGCCGATCTGGAATATCTCGAACATCTATCAGGATTTTCCATTCAAGAGAATTATCAAGATTCTTTGCATCTCAAGAATGCATTTCATGCTGTATATACATGTCCAAAACCCGTCATTGCAAAAGTACATGGACCGGCCATAGCAGGTGGTTGTGGACTTGCAACAGTATGTGATTTCGTGATTGCTGGTGAATCGGCAATGTTTGGATATTCCGAAGTGAAAATAGGTTTCATACCTGCAATCGTAATGGTCTATCTCTTGAGAAAAATCGGTGATACAAAAGCGAGGCGACTTCTTCTTTCCGCTGAAAATATCTCCGCTCAGGAAGCCGAAACATTGGGATTAATCACCAAATGCGTTCCGGATGGCGAATTGCAGAATGCCGTTGATCAACTCGCAAAAACTCTACAAAATAATAGCGCCTCTTCGATGGCATTGACCAAAGACATGCTCGCGAATCTCCATGGAATGTCACTCGAAGTCGGACTCAATTATGCCGCATCGATGAATGCATTCACACGCATGACCGATGATTGTAAAAATGGCATACAATCCTTTCTCAAGAAATAATCGAGGCAAATGATGAACAGTATCCTGATCGCCTTTCTGACCATACTCACCTTTTCAATGGTCAATGCTCAAGAAACAACCGTACTACTCAAAGGTATCATCACAGATCGTTTGACGGGAAAACCTGTCGGCGTGAATTATGAAATCTCTGATATGCAAGGCAATAAAGTTGCTGATGCAAAATCAAATCCCAAAACAGGTGAATATTCCTCAGCTGTAAAGCCAGGTGCGGAGTATAGCATGTTTTTTTATGGCTTTGATATCTTGAAGTCCACAAAGTCCATTAGTATTCAACCGGCTTCTAAATATGAAGAAGTTCCGATGGATTTCACGGTTGACAAATTGGTGAAGGGAATGGAGTTATATTCAGTTGAAGGTTTTGATCCCGGGATAATCAAGACAAATATCAGCGGTGAAAAAGTCATGGCCGAAGCAATTGCAATGTTGAAAGGCAATCGTAATTTACATGTGAATGTCACATTATATCCCGATATGGCTCCACCTCGTTATGAAACGATTGCTCCACCAAAGCAGGACAAAAAGAAGAAAAAGGGAAATGAACCGGTAATACCACCTCAGCAAAAACTCCTAAATCCCACTGAGCGTCAAGCATTGAACGCAGATATACTGAAGCAAAGAATGGATGGAATATTGGCATCTTTTCCTGATGCTTCAGCACAGATGAAACGCATTCATTTCATCATTGACAAAGCATCTGATCCTCAACAAGATGTGAAGAGAAGCACACTTGTCATCAGCGTCGGTGAGGTGAAAAGTCTTTTTGATTAAATCAGATGTTCATATTCTTGCGGGACATCGATTTCCATCATCAGTATTGCGGAGGCAATTGTTTTTCCTTGAGCATCAAGTTTGAGTGAGACAGTTCCTCCGCCACCCAAAGTATTATTCAATACAAAATTCACTGCCCATAAATTTGGGATTTCATATCTCTCAACTTTCCCCAAAGTCAATCCCGTAAAATATTCTTTCACGCGTTCGGTGGTCAGTACATCTCGAATGATCGGGTACCATTCTTCTTTGAATGCAATGACACCACAATTTGCGGCATCGCCTTTATCGCCACTTCTGGCATGTGCTATTGAAGATAATTTTATTTTCATGTTATTCACTGTTGAATTGAATGTAAAGTTGCAATCAGTTTGCGATTTCGGGCATGATGTCTGAATTCACAGAGATGTATACCCTGCCAAGTCCCAAGGGCCATTCTACCATGTTGAATAGGTATTGTCACACTGCATCCGATCAGCGATGCCAATGCATGTGAAGTCATGTCATCAGGACCTTCCGCAGTATGCCGATATAATTGTCGATGCATCGGAACAATACGATCAAGAATATCCATCATGTCGAGCGTCACATCCGGGTCGGCATCTTCATTGATGGTAATTGCTGCGCTGGTATGACAAAGAAACAAATGGAGTGTTCCATATTTCAATTTTTGCATCAATGCATCAAGCTCTTGTTCTATCAATCGAGTGATGCTGTGAATTCCTCTCGGCATTGCCGGCAAGATCATTGTTTTCTGCATCATGAGATATCGAAGTACAGTCCATCATAAGCGAGATGACAATTCGCTGGCAATTCTTTTTCGCATTCGGCATGTTTGATTTGATGCGCGATATGCGTGTAATAGGTTTGCTTTGCATCGATCATCTTCGACATTTCATTTGCTTCTTCAATCGTGAAGTGCGTTGGATGCGTATGATATCTCAATGCATCAAGAATGAGTACTTCCAAACCTTGTAATTTGTCAATCGAAGAAAGCGGAATATGATTCGTATCTGTACAATACGCAAAATTTCCGAAGCGATAACCATTCACACGAATCGATCCATGTTTCATCGGAATTGGAATCACTTCAATATCACCAATCATGAATGGCTCATCATCAATGATGGTGAAATCAGCCCCAGGAACACCTCCACCGATTTGTTCAGCTTCACCAAATGCATAGGGAAATGTTTGTCTAATTACATCATGAGTCTGCTTCAGTGCAAAACACTTCACAGGTTGATCATCATTGAAAAACATAAAAGGTCTTGTATCATCAAAACCACTGATATGATCATAATGATGATGCGTATAGACAATACCATCGATGCTTTTCACTGAATGCATGAGCATTTGTTGTCTGAAATCAGCCGATGTATCAACCACAATTGTCGTTGTCTCCGATTGAACCAAAAGCGATGTTCTGAGTCTTTTATCTCTCGAATC
>JBEEPK010000006.1:0-57162 GCA_041191145.1 Bacteroidota bacterium | reverse complement strand
TGCCTTAAGACTTGGATAGAGAACAATCATGGCAAAAGCCCAAACACAATCGAAAAAATTTGATCTGAAGCCCGAAGGCGCACGCCTCGAGGAATATTCCGGACCGGTGCCCGCACCGAGACTATATGCCTTTTACAAAGAGCAGGTTATACCTGTGTTAAAGGCCAAATTTGAATACAAATCAGTAATGCAGGTTCCTAGAATCACTAAGATTTGTATCAATATGGGAGTTGGATCTGCAGTGCAGGATCCGAAAATTCTTCAAGCGGCTGTAAATGAACTTGAACTTATAACAGGACAGCGTCCTGCAATAAGCAAAGCAAAAAAGGCGATTGCAAATTTCCGTCTTCGCCAAGGCATGCCGATTGGCTGTCATCTCACATTGCGTGGTGCAAGGATGTATGAATTTTTAGATAGATTCATCAATATTGCTTCCCCTCGTATTCGAGATTTCCGCGGATTTTCCGATAATGGATTTGATGGTCGTGGAAATTTGACGCTTGGCATCAAGGAACAGATTATTTTTCCTGAAATCGATGTAGACAAGGTAACAAAGATTGCCGGTATGGACATCACTTTCGTCACAACATCCAAAACCGATGAAGAAGCATCAGCTCTTCTCAAGGAATTTGGTTTTCCTTTTCGCAAAGGTTAATACATGGCAAAGACAAGTATCGTAGCACGGAATGAAAAAAGAAAGCGCCTTGTGGCAAAATATGCAGCAAAGCGTGAAGAATTGAAAGCGGCAGGAGATTTCGAAGCATTGCAGAAATTGCCCCGCAACAGTTCCACGACACGCGTTCGCAGTCGTTGTTCTGTGACAGGTCGCGGTAAGGCAGTCTATAAAAAATTCGGTGTATGCCGAAATGTCTTCCGTCAATTAGCCCTGGAAGGAAAAATTCCGGGTATTCGCAAATCGAGTTGGTAAATAAACTTTACGATATACTATTATGCCGGTAACAGATACCATAGCAGATTTCATCACTCGCATTCGTAATGCGGGTCAGGCACGCCACAAATATGTCACTGCACCAGCTTCAAAAATGAAGCATGCTATTGCGGAGATTCTCCGTGATCAAGGTTTCGTTGGTGATATAGCAGTCATGGAAGAGGAAGGCCATAAAGTAATTAAGGTCGGTCTCAAATACTATGAAGGCAAGCCGGTTATCCAGGACATTCAGCGAGTCAGCAAGTCCGGAAGAAGAATTTATTCACCTGTTGAAAAATTGCCCCGCGTCAGCAATGGATTGGGCATAGCCATCATTTCCACTTCAAAGGGATTGATGACAGACAAACAGGCACGCGCTTACAATGTAGGCGGTGAAATTATTTGCACAGTACGCTAAATCCTGCACTGAAGGAGTAATACCGTGTCACGAGTTGGCAAAAAACCAATTACCGTACCCAAT
Source organism: Bacteroidota bacterium (assembly GCA_041191145.1). GTDB lineage: Bacteria > Bacteroidota > Ignavibacteria > Kapaibacteriales > UBA961 > UBA961. The sequence continues at coordinate 55,753 of JBEEPK010000006.1, read as the reverse complement.
AATGTTCAGTTGAGTTTCGCTGATGGTATTCTTACCGTCAAAGGGCCAAAAGGCACTCAAGTTGTTCCAATCGCGGACGGAATTTCATTTAACAATGAAAATGGCACTCTCACATTTCAGAGAGTTAATGATGATAAAAAAGTGCGTGCATTGCATGGTCTTTCTCGCGCTTTAACATTCAATGCAATTGAAGGTGTATCGAATGGATTTCAGAGAAATCTCGCAATTGAAGGCGTTGGTTTCAAAGCTGAAATGCGTGGCCAGAAATTGCTCTTGACCTTGGGCTTTTCACATCCAATCTTGGTGATTCCACCTGCAGGTGTTGAATTAGCAACTCCGACTGTAACGGTGAAGTTGCGGCCAAGATTCGCAGCATCCGTCCACCTGAGCCATACAAAGGAAAAGGTGTTCGTTATGAAGGTGAGTATATCCGTCGCAAGGCCGGTAAGTCTGCAGGTAAATAATAGTTGATCGAAAGATTCTCAAGAGACAATAGAGATGAACTTAGCACAATCAAAAAAAATACGCCAAAAGCGCAGAAAGCAACATATTCGTAAGACTATATTCGGTACCCCCGAGCGTTTGCGTCTGAGCGTTAATAAAAGCCTCAAGCATATCACGGCACAAATCATAGATGATACAAAGGGTGTTACACTCGTATCAGTATCATCTGTTGAAAAAGATGTTCGTGAAGCATTGACATCTGTTGCAACGAAAGTTGCTCAAAGTCAGTATATTGGCGACTTGCTTGCAAAGCGCGCCAAAGAAGCAAATATTTCAATCGTGGCATTTGATCGTAATGGTCATTTGTACCATGGAAGGATTAAAGCACTTGCCGACGCCGCACGCGAAGGCGGTCTGCAATTCTAATTTATAGAGGATGCCGTGAGCAAAGTAAGAGTGTCAGAATTGGATCTGAAAGATAAGTTGGTCTATGTTGGCCGTACTGCGAAAGTGGTAAAAGGTGGTCGACGCTTCAATTTCACTGCATTGGTCGTTGTTGGTGACGGCAATGGTCATGTGGGTTATGGATTAGGCAAAGCCGGCGAAGTCGTTGATGCTGTAAGCAAAGCGACAAATGCAGCAAAGAACAATATCGTGAAAGTGCAATTGCAGAATACTACAATTCCTCATGAAGTTCTTGCGAAATTTGGTGCAGCTTCAGTCCTCATCAAGCCCGCAACAGCTGGTACAGGCGTTATTGCAGGTGGTGGTGTTCGTGCAGTGCTCGAACTTGCCGGAGTGCAGGATGTTTTGACGAAGAGTATGGGATCTTCCAATCCCCACAATACGGTAAAAGCAACTGTTCGCGCATTGTCAATGCTTGAGGATGCACAATCTGCTGCAAATCGCAGAGGCATTTCAATACAGAAATTGCTGCAAGGTTAAGGAGTGATTAATATGAAAGAAGGTTCAAAAGTAAAAGTCACACAGGTTCGCAGCATCATCAAGTGCAAGCAGAATCAAAAAGATACTATACATGCGCTAGGCTTGGGTCGTCCCAACTATTCAGTTGTGCATACGCTCAATCCTCAAATCGCAGGCATGATCAATGTGGTCAGCCATCTTGTGAAAGTTGAGACAATCTGAAAGACGGAGAATACCTCATTATGAAGCATATTGGAAATATCAGCCCCAGCAAAGGTTCAGTAAAAGGCATCAAGCGTATCGGTAGAGGCGCAGGTTCCGGACATGGTGGGACATCAACTCGCGGACACAAAGGTCATTCTTCTCGTTCAGGTTTTAAGCAGAAGAGAAATTTTGAGGGCGGTCAAATGCCCTTGAGTCGTCGTCTGCCAAAATTTGGATTTAAGAATCCATTCCGTATTGAATATCAAGAAATCAATGTTGCTCGTTTGCAAGAATTGGTAGATACACAAAAAATACATGCAGGCGATACAATCAATCTTGAAGTACTTCGCAATCTTGGCGTAGTTCGTTCATCAAGAATTCCTGTAAAAGTTCTCGGAAACGGAGATCTTACAGCAAAATTGAATGTATCTGCAGCAAAATTCACCGAAACAGCGAAGGGTAAGATTGAACAAGCCGGAGGCACCGCTGCAATCGATGAATAAGTTTTTTCAGACATTGGTCAATGTATTTCGCATTGAGGAATTAAAAGATAGAATCATTTTCACAGCATTGGTTTTATTAGCTGTGAGAATTGGTTCTTATATTCCCCTTCCCGGTGTGGATGTCATTGCATTGCAATCAACGAAGGGTGGTGATTCGAATACATTATTCGGATTGTACGATCTCTTCGTGGGTGGAGCATTATCCAATGCAGCCATCTTTGCACTCGGTATCATGCCATATATTTCGGCTTCCATCATCCTTCAATTAGCAGGGATCGTATTGCCGGAAGTTCAGCGCCTTCAAAGAGAAGGTGAGGATGGCCGTAGAAAGATCAATCAATTTACACGCTATCTCACAGTGCTCATAGCAGCTCTGCAGGGTTGGGGTGTAACTATTAAAATTTTGAATCCTGGTACGAGTTCAGCGCCAGTTGTAGCACCTGACATGGTTGGAATTTTCACAGTTTCATCTATAGTTTTGCTCACAGCGGGTACTGTATTTTTGATGTGGCTTGGAGAACAAATTACTGAGCGTGGTTTGGGCAATGGTATTTCCCTAATCATTTTCATCGGTATCATAGCTCGTCTCCCTGATGCTTTATTCTCAGAATTCGCATATATCACATCTACTCCACAGCTTTTTGTTCATCTTATCATATTTGCTGTATTGATATTTATCATTGCAGGTGTAGTATTGGTGACACAAGGAGCTCGAAGAATACCAATTCAATATGCAAAGAGAGTTGTCGGTAGAAAAGTATATGGTGGAACAACACAATATATACCTTTAAGAGTAAATACATCTGGTGTTATGCCTATTATTTTTGCTCAGTCAATATTGTTTGTACCAAGCACAATCTTGAGCTTTTTCCCTGAAAATACTTCATTACAGTGGCTATCACAACAATTGTTTAGTGAGCAGTCTTGGGTATACGCTTTGTCATTCTCATTGCTGATTGTATTCTTCACATACTTTTACACTGCAGTAGCTTTCAATCCGAAAGATGTTGCCGACAATATGAAAAAGCAAGGCGGATTTATTCCAGGCGTTAGACCAGGTGCTCCGACAGCAGATTACATAGAGAATATCTTGACAAGAATTACATTGCCTGGTGCGATATTCCTTGCATTGATTGCAATCATGCCAACATTCGTTTCAAATGTATTGCGCGTTCAGCCATCATTTGCATCATTTTTTGGTGGAACAAGTTTGTTAATCATGGTTGGTGTAGCTCTTGACACATTGCAACAAGTAGAATCATATTTACTCATGCGCCATTATGATGGCTTCATGAAGAGTGGTAAGATTCGTGGTCGTGCAAATGCAGGTCAAGGTGGATTTTAATCTTCATGGAGTCAACCGCGGTACATATACCCGGTCCGAACCATGATATTGAAAAAGCATGTAGGATCGTTGCAGAAACGATAAGATTGGTTGGAAAGCATGTCAAACCCGGCATAACAACCATTGAACTTGACAAAATAGCAGAAGACAATATACTTTCCAGAAATGGAAAGCCGGCTTTCAAGGGGTATAAAGTTGGATCATTGGAATTCAAACATTCATTGTGTATATCAGTGAATGAAGAAGTGGTCCACGGAGTTCCCGGAACAAGAGTTCTTAATGAAGGCGAAGTAGTTTCGATTGATTGCGGTGTTGAATACAATGGATGGTTTGGTGACAGTGCTTATACCTTCCCGGTAGGAAATATCGAAAAGTCGGTACAAGATTTGCTTAAAGTCACACAAGAATCATTGAATCTTGGAGTGCAACAAGCAAAAAGCAAGAACAAGGTCTATGATATTGCTCGAGCAGTACAAACGCACGTTGAAAAACATGGTTATTCGGTAGTTCGACAATTAGTTGGACATGGTATAGGAAAGCATTTACATGAAGATCCTGCCATACCGAATTTTGTTCCTCCACTATTGCAGCGCAGTTATTATCCAAATGATAAGTTGCGAAAAGGTCAAGCAATAGCGATTGAGCCCATGGTCAATCAAGGAACCTATAATGTCAAGACTTTAAGTGATGGTTGGACAGTTGTGACGGCAGACAAAAGACCATCGGCACATTTTGAGCATACAGTGCTTATTGAAGATGATGGACCGGTGATATTAACCTTAATGGATTAAGACAATATGTCGAAACAAGATCTTATTCGGATCGATGGTGTGATTGATGAGACGCTACCAAATACACAATTTATTGTGAAATTGGAAAATGGACATAAGGTCCTCTGTCATATTTCCGGTAAGATGAGAATGAATTTCATCAAGATTTTACAAGGCGACAAAGTCACTGTTGAATTGTCACCCTATGATCTTGCAAAAGGCAGAATAGTATATCGTTATAAATAAGTGATATCATGAAAGTACAAGCATCTGTAAAAAAACGCAGCCCTGAAGACAAAATCGTCGTACGCAGAGGCAAAGTGTATATCATCAACAAGAAAAATCCACGCTTTAAGCAAAGACAAGGATAATTTAGGAGTATACAATGGCTCGTATAGCCGGTATCGATCTGCCCAAAAATAAGAGAGGCATTATTGGCCTCACATATATCTTCGGCGTGGGCAAGAAAACATCCGCTGAGATTCTCACTAAGGCAGGTATTGCTTTTGAGAAGCGCGTATTGACATGGACAGATGAAGAGATTGCAAGCATTCGTGCTGCAATTGCTGATTATAAAGTTGAAGGTCAATTGCGTTCCGAAATCCAGTTGAACATTAAGCGTTTAATGGATGTCGGTTGCTATCGCGGATTGCGTCATCGCCGTGGTTTGCCTGCACGCGGTCAACGTACACGCACCAATTCCAGAACGAGAAAAGGTCGTCGTAAGACAGTTGCCGGTAAGAAGAAGGCAGCCAAGAAGTAATAGCATTATTAACCTCATATTCCGAATATTATGGCGGCAACTAAAAAGCGCGTTAAGAAAAAAACCGTCAGTGACATACACGGTAAAGCACTCATTCGTGCAACATTTAACAATGTGATCGTGACAATCACCGACACTTATGGGAATGTTCTCACTTGGTCATCAGCAGGTCGTAATGGCTTCCGTGGTTCCAAGAAGAATACGCCGTATGCATCACAGGTTTCTGCAGAGCGTGCAGCGAAGGAAGCACATGAAATGGGCTTACGCAAAGTGGAAGTAATCGTACGCGGACCCGGCTCAGGCCGTGAAGCTGCAATTCGTGCACTTGCTCAAGCAGGACTTGAGATTTTAAATATTCTCGATAAAACTCCTTTGCCTCACAATGGCTGTAGACCACCAAAGCGCAGAAGAGTCTAATCGATACCGACAGCATAATCGGAAGAACATGATGCCTGCTTGATGCAGGCATTGTGCACTCTGGAAATACAGAGATAATTAACGATTGCTCTCACCCGGCTTCCCGTTTTGGGCAGCCACCATGAATGAGATAGAGAATGAATACTTCAATGCAAATGCCCGAACGGGTACAAATCGAAGAAACAGAGATAGCAAATCAGGGTCGTTATGTACTCCAGCCCCTAGAAGAAGGCTATGGCGTAACGATTGGCAATGCTCTCCGTAGAGTACTCTTGTCATCCATTCCCGGACATGCCATTGTTGGTGTGAAAATCGGCAATGCATTGCATGAGTTTGAGACAATACCTGGTGTTGTTGAAGATATGTGTGAAATCGTCCTCAATCTCAAAGAGGTTCGTTTCCGCTTGCTTGACAAGAAAAACACCAAAATATCCTTCAAGATGAAAGGCCCAAAGATTTGGACCGCCGCTGATATTCAAGAAGCTGCTCCTCATATTGAAGTTATGGATCCTGACAAATATATCGCAACTCTTGAGTCAGATGCAGAATTCGATGTTGAATTCCGTATCGGAAAAGGCAAAGGATATGTTCCTTCGGAAGAGCAAAACAGCTCTGAATATCCAATGGGAATGATTCCGATTGATGCTATTTTCACACCAATCAAGAATGTGATTTACACAGTTGAACCATTCCGTGTTGGTCAAAAAACTGACTATGAAAGACTTGCATTAGATGTGTATACAGATGGTACATTGACAGCACAGGAAGCAATTCAAGAAGCTGCAGCAATTCTCCAAGATCACTTGATGCTTTTTGTGAACTTTGAGCAAATGCGTCGTGAAATGGAAGCTCAAGAGGTTGTTGAAGAAGAAGCGAAAGAAGCGGAAAAATCTCGCATGAGACGCATACTTTTCACTCCTGTAGATGAACTTGAATTATCAGTTCGAGCACACAATTGCCTCAAAGCGGCAAATATTAAAACACTTGCGGAACTTGTTTCTTTGAATGAACAAGATTTGCTCAAATTCAGAAATTTCGGTCGTAAATCACTTTCTGAATTAGCAGACATCGTTCGTATCCATGGCCTTGCATTTGGCATGAATATCGAAAAATACGTTCAAGAGCAAAAAGCCGCAGAATCAGAAGCTTAATACAACGATAGAATAGAGAGAATTACCATGATCCATCGCAGAGTAGGAAGAAAGCTCAACCGCACCTGGAGCCATAAGAAATCTCTTATGTGCAACCTTGCAACAGATCTCTTTCTTCATAAGAAACTGGTAACAACTGAAGCAAAGGCAAAAGAACTCCGTCCATTCGCTGAGTCATTGATCACTCGCGCACGTATTGCACTTCGCAATGAACAAAACGGAAAATTGCCAACAGCTCGCCCAAATAAAGCGGGTGAAGTTGCTACGGTTACAAAGGATTTCGTGCAACGCCGCGAAGTTGGCCGTTTCATTCGCAATAAAGCAGTTCTTCAAGAATTGTTTGATACAATTGCTCCGGCAGTTGCAACCCGTGATGGTGGATATACACGCATCATTAAGTTAACACCACGCCGTGGCGATGCCGCACGTACAGCTATCATTGAATTGGTTGATTTTTCAGCGGCTCAAGATGGTGTAGTTCGTCGCAAAAAGAAAGCTGCTGCTGCTCCTAAAGTAAAGTCTTCAGCACCGGTAGAAGCAGTTGCACCAGTAGCTGCTCCAATCGTTGAAGAATTTGCTCCTGAAGTAGAAGAAGTAATCGAAGAAACAGTTGAAACTCCGGTTGAAGCTGTTGAAATGCAAGCCGATACTGCTGAAATCAATGAAGCACCTGTTGAAGATGCTCCTGCAAGTGATGATGCACCCGCTGAGTCCTCAGAAGCTTCCGCAGATGGTGGCGATGCCTCAGCTGAATAATGTAAATACATTGAATCTTTAAAGGCAACTGTTTTAGTTGCCTTTTTTTTTAGGTAATGCTCAATGCATGTGATGATTTCATGCGGTGATATCAATGGCATCGCAACAGATATTTTCTTTCGCACATTCACGAAGCATGTCTTTCCTGATATGCAATTCAGCATTGCAATCAATGAAGACACTGCAAGAGAAGTATGTGAAAAATGGAATGTCAAGTATACCGATCAATGCATGCACTTTGAATCGTCGATCATTCAAATTGTTCCATGCAAACAATATGCAGAGTATCATCCCGGATCTTCACTTTCAGATGCTTCAAAACTAGCCATTGAATCATTGGATATATCTCTCAATGCAGTAAAGATAGGAGCTGCAGATGCATTGTTGACCCTACCTATCGCAAAAGATGCACTGAATGCCGAGGGATGGAAATATAGTGGTCAAACAGATTGGCTCAAACAAGAGTTTGAGGGTTCAAATCCAATTATGATACTGTTTCATGAATCCATGAGAGTTGCTCTTGCAACTGTACATATTCCATTGAAAAAAGTATCGCAATCACTCACAATTGATTCTTTGACTGACATCATTTATGGCATTAATCAATCCATGAAGATTGATTTCAATATTCAAAATCCACGCATTGCAATATTGGGACTTAATCCTCATGCCGGTGAACATGGTTTGCTTGGAAATGAGGAACAAGATATTATCATTCCTGCGATTGAGTCTGCAAAGTCAATGGAGATAGAATGCTTCGGACCTTTTCCAGCGGATGGTTTTTTCTCCCGTCCAAGTTGGAAAAATTATGATGCAATCATTGCACAGTATCATGATCAAGGATTGATTCCATTAAAGTTGCAGGCGCAAGGACATGGTGTGAATTTCACTGCAAATCTTCCCATTATTCGCGTATCTCCCGATCATGGAACTGCTTATGATATTGCAGGTACGGATTTGGTGGAAGAACATAGCATGATTTCAGCAATAGATGCAATTCGAAAAATTTTGAATAATAGAACAAGTAGATGAGAGTAGAAATGCAAGATTATCATATACATATGGATCAACAAGATCCACTATCATCACAAAGAAATGCATTCTATGTTCCTGAACATGAAGGAAAAGATGCTTTGTACTTTTGTGGAAATTCTCTTGGTCTTCAACCAAAAGGCGTCATGGCATTATTGGAACAAGAAGTCATGGACTGGCGCAAATATGGGGTTGAGGGACATTTTCATGCAAAAAATCCATGGTTTTCTTATCACTCAATTGTCACTGAATCACTCGCAAGAATAGTTGGAGCAAATCCAAGTGAAGTTGTTGCAATGCAGACACTCACTGCGAATCTACATTTGGCGATGGTGTCATTTTACAGACCGACAAAAGATCGATATAAAATTGTGATGGAAGTCGGTGCATTTCCATCGGATCAATATGCGATTGAATCACAAGTGAGATATCATGGATATGAACCTGATGATGCAATCATTGAAATAACACCTCGTTCCGGTGAACATATCATTCATCATGAAGATATTATTGATGCGATTGAACAGAATGCTGATTCAATTGCTCTTGTCATGTTTAGCGGTGTGCAGTATTTGTCGGGTCAGCGTTTTCGGTTGAAAGATATAACAGAAGCGGCTCATAAAGCAGGTGCAATTTGTGGATTTGATCTAGCCCATGCGATAGGAAATATTGAATTGCAATTGCATGATTGGAATATAGATTTTGCAGTGTGGTGCTCATATAAATATCTGAACTCAGGTCCGGGTGGTATCGGCGGACTCTTCATTCATGATAGACATGCACAAAATTCCGATCTTCCTCGTTTTGCCGGATGGTGGGGACATGATGAGCAAACACGATTTTTGATGAAGAAGGGATTCATTCCATCACATGGAGCAAGCGGATGGCAGCTCAGCAATGCACAGGTATTTCAGATTGCAAGTTTGCGCGCTTCATTGGATGTTTTTGATGGAGTGAAACTAGAAGAATTATTCTTAAAGAGAGATGCATTGACAGCATATGCGGAGCAATTGTTAATGCAAATAAAAGAAGATATGCCTCATATTCCCTTGGAGATCATCACGCCGAAGAATAAGGATGAAAGGGGGGCGCAATTGTCTTTGTTATTTCATGAACATGGAAAAACACTGATTGACAAATTACTTGCCGATGGAATTATCGTGGATTGGAGAGAACCTAATATCATTCGTTTGGCGCCTGCTCCACTGTATAATACTTTTAGCGATGTACATGAATTTGCCAATCGCTTTGGCAAGCATTGCATTGATTTATTCGGTGAGCAATAATCGATCGGATAATTTTGTGATATCACCTGCTCCAAGCGTGATGACGAGATCACCATTTTGCATGATGCTCCTGACTTTTGTATCCACATCTGAAAGATTCGGAACATAATGCACATGTCTATGACCGGAGTTCTTCGCCGCTTGTGCAATTAATTCTCCGGAAATTCCATCTATTTTCTCTTCTCTCGCAGGATAGACATCCGTAATGAAGACTATGTCTGCATCATCAAAAGAAAGACCAAAATCTTTGTAAAAATCGCGAGTACGGGTATAAGTGTGAGGTTGAAAGACAGCAACGATTCTTCTATCTTTCCAACCTGATCTAGCGCCTGACAATGCACTTTTTAATTCCGTGGGATGATGCGCATAGTCATCCACAATCAGAATATCGTCCACCATCCCTTTGATTTCAAAGCGACGATAGACGCCTCCGAATTCCTTCAATGCTTCGGCGATTGTTTCAAATGGAATACCAAGATGAAGTCCTACCGTAATTGCACCAAGAGCATTCTTCACATTATATTCACCGGGAATGTTTAGGTGGACTTTTCCGAGTTTTTCACCTTGAGAAATAACAGTGAATTCAGTGCTTCTTTCATGTGGAATGATATCAATTGCTCGAATATCACATTGACGAGACAGCCCGAATGTCACCACCTTCTTATTGATATGTGGCAATATTGAACGAATACCTGCATCATCGAGTCCGACTGCAACAAAACCATAGAAAGGAACTTTTCCGGAGAATTCAATGAATGCCTTTTCTACTTCCTCAGCTGTGCCATAAATATCAAGATGTTCCGCTTCGATATTATTGATGATGGAAATTGTCGGAAATAACTGAAGGAAAGATCGATCATATTCATCAGCTTCCACCACTGTCCATTCACCATGTCCCAATCGAGCATTCGTTCCACCCAAACCATTTAAGCGACCACCTACAATCACGGTTGGGTCAATTCCACCTTTCATCATTACAAGACCACACAATGATGTGGTTGTGGTTTTTCCATGTGTACCGGCAATCGCAAGAGTATAATTCAATCGTGAAATTTCAGCGAGCATTTCAGCTCTGCGAATGATTGGAATTCCATGTTCCAATGCCGCGATTGTTTCAGGATTTTCATTTGGTTTTACTGCACTTGAATATACCACCACTTCAGCATTTGCAATGTGAGCTTCATGATGTCCAATATGTATCGTCGCTCCAATAGATTGCAAATATTCAGTATTCTGTGATGCGGAAATATCAGACCCACTCACTGAAAATCCCTGATTAATTAGAATCTCAGCGATACCGCTCATGCCAATACCACCGATTCCAACAAAGTGTATATTTTTAACAGAAGAGAACATGAATTTACCTTAAAAATACAAGGCATAAAAATAGGGAATTTCTGTACAATCAGTGTTGGATAACACTGAATATTCTACTGATCATAACTGAATACTCCGAATGTTCTTTTTCTAAACTTACATTGCGCTTAATTTATCAACGTTGATGTGATGTCGCTCCTACGGAGCTGTTTGGATGTCGCTCCTACGGAGCTGTTTGGATGTCGCTCCTACGGAGCTGTTTGGATGTCGCTCCTACGGAGCTATTGGGATGTCGCTCCTACAGAGCTGTTTGGATGTCGCTCCTACGGAGCTATTGGGATGTCGCTCCTACAGAGCTGTTTGGATGTCGCTCCTACGGAGCATATTATAGGGTAAAGCACCAGAGGTGCGACATCACAATAAAAAACATAGATGGAAAAGGAATTTAAGCCCCATCGGGGCGAAATATGTACAGGGGATAGAGAAATGGCAAACACATACACTCAAGTTTATGTGCAGATTGTATTTGCAGTTAAACATAGACAACATTTAATTCATAAGTCATGGAAAGATGAATTGCACAAGTATATTTGTGGAATAATCAATGGTAAAGCACAGAAGGTATATGCAATAGGAGGTGTTGAGGATCACATACATATCCTGGTGAGTTTAAAACCGGATATATCAATTTCTGAATTGGTCAGAGACATAAAAGCTTGCTCTTCAAAATGGGTGAATGAAAAGGGTTTTGCTCGAGGGAAATTTCAATGGCAAGGAGGGTTTGGGGCTTTTTCATATCAAGGTAATGCATTAGAAAATCTGATTCGATATATCAATAATCAAGAACAGCATCATCAAAAAACAAAATTTAAAGATGAATACATAGAATTGATGCAACAGTATAACATTGATTATAATGAAAAATATTTGTTTGTTTCTTTGGATGAATGATGTCGCTCCTACGGAGCTATTGTTATGTCGCTCCTAGGGAGCTGTTTGGATGTCGCTCCTAGGGAGCTGTTTGGATGTCGCTCCGATGGTGCTGTTTGGATGTCGCTCCGATGGTGCTGTTTGGATGTCGCTCCGATGGTGCTGTTTGGATGTCGCACTGATGGTGCTGTTTGGATGTCGCACCGATGGTGCTGTTTGGATGTCGCTCCTACGGAGCTGTTTGGATGTCGCACCGATGGTGCTATCCAATCATTCGTGTTTTATAGCCGCGCTCGATGAGTGTTTGTTCCAATTTCTTTCGATGATCGCCCTGAATTTCAATGAGATTATCTCGTACTGTTCCGCCTGTTCCGCAGAGTTTTTTGAATGTTTTGCAGAGTGTATCGAGTTCAGTGGGATTTGATTGAAAGCCTGAGAGTACGGTCACCATTTTACCGCCTCTTCCTTTTTTGTCGAGGCGGATATCAATACGCTGTTGCGAACCATCATATCCTTTTTTCTTTTCGATGATCTGATCATTCTTTTTGGCATTATCCGGCAGGAGAGATGCAAGATCTTGCAAAGATGTAAAGGACTTGCTCATTCTTCAGTGGAATGTTTGTGTGCTGTAAGATCAATTTGCACGGGATATTCTCCTGTGAAGCATGCATTGCAATATCCGATCCCTTCTTCTTGAGGTACGGATTGCATAAGTTTTTCGACTGACAAATAATGCAATGAATCCGCATTGAGTGATGAAGCAATGCCGGAAATTTCTTGATGATGATTTGCAATCAATTCTTCTCTGCTTGGAAAGTCCATTCCATATTGACATGGATGCGTGATTGGTGGTGAGGTAATGCGCATATGTACTTCTTTGGGATGCGCCTCTCGAATCAAATTGATAAGTGCGCGTGAGGTTGTTCCGCGAACTACTGAATCATCAACCACAACAACTTTTTTATTCTCCAATACGCCTTTGACGGTATTGAATTTGGTCTTTACTTTGAATTCTCGATTATTCTGGCCGGGAGCGATGAATGTTCGTCCAACATAATGCGAGCGAATCAAACCAATTTCATAACGAGATGGATTACCCAAATCATTATTGACATTTGCATAACCAAGTGTAGAAGTGTTTCCACTGTCGGGTACAGCAATCACAACTACTTTATCATCGGGGGAATCAGTAGAAACAGGACTTTCTTCTGCGAGATTTTTCCCAAGCTTTCTACGAACCTTATCAACATTATGACCAAAAATTCGAGAGTCAGGTCTAGAGAAATAGATATACTCAAAAATGCAATGCTTTGAACAAGGCGTTTCATCATCAATGAGATAACTCTTGATCTCACCCGTTTTGATTGTTTCATCATCAATCACAATGATCTCATTATGCTTCACATCTCGCACATATTCTGCGCTGATGATATCAAGAGCACATGTTTCTGAAACAACGACATAAGACCAGCCATCTTCTACTTTTTTTCTTCCGATGCACAGAGGTCTGAAACCATAGGGATCACGAGCGGCTACAAGTGCATTATTTGTCATGATCACAAGCGAATATGCACCACGAGCAATTCGTAATGCTTCGCGAATTTGATCGAGTTGCGATTCTTTTTTACTACGAGCAATCAAATGCAAAAACAATTCACTGTCTGTCGTAGTCTGAAATATCGCACCTTCATCCTGCAATTCATTGCGAAGTGTTTTTGTGTTGGTAAGATTACCATTATGTGCCACGGCTATTGTACCGGACCGATATTTCGTGAGAAATGGCTGAACATTTGCAATACCACCGCTTCCTGTTGTGGAATAGCGATTATGTGCAATCGCCATATTTCCCTTTAATTTTTCTGTAAGGACATTCGGAGCGGAAAATACATCAAGGACTAGGCCTTCGCCTTTATGTGATGTGAATTTCATGGAATCATCCACTTTGCCGGCGGCAACTATACCTGCGGCTTCTTGTCCGCGGTGTTGCAGTGCATGCAATGCATAATATGCCATGACTGATGCCTGTGGATCATTGTAGATACCTACAATGCCACAATTGCAATTGGGTTTGTCGAGATCCCGAAGATTATTCATGTGGATTGGATGCGTACAAAATGAGGAGGAAGAACGATGCGCGAAGATACGAAATCTGCATCAATGGACATGAGTTTGCACAATGCTCATTTGGATTACACTATGAGTGATTCTCAATCGTGAACAGACTCACTTTTGTTTCACATGCACTTGAATCAATCTATGGCCACTTTTGCTCAAATCATCGAAGAAACAGATCTCCTACTTGTCGACTTCTCAGCCGAATGGTGTGGTCCATGCAAAATGATGCCACCAATCCTACAAGAAGTAAAAAAGAAGATTGGGAATGAAATCACTATTATCAAAATGGATGTCGATAGAAATCCCCAAACTGCAAGACAATATGGCATTCAATCCGTGCCCACCCTGATTCTCTTTCAAAAAGGAAAGGTTCTCTGGAGACAATCCGGTGTAGTTCAGGCAGGTCAATTGGAACTAATGTTACGCCGTTTTCTTTAGGGGGTTTTGCAGTGCATGCAATCATGCATTGAATGATTAGTTTCGTGTTTAACATTATATTTTTCGAGGAACATCATGCCGGTTAAACTGAATGCTGCGGCTCCCGCATTCAAGGGAGTGGATCAAAACAATGAAGTCATAGCTTCAAAAGACCTTAAAGGACAATGGTACATTTTGTATTTCTACCCCAAAGACAATACCAGTGGTTGCACCAAACAAGCATGTGATTTCCGTGATACCATGTCATCACTCACCAAGTTGGGCGTGAAAGTCATCGGAGTAAGTCCCGATAGCATCAAATCCCATCAGAAATTCATCAATGATCACGATTTGAATTTCAGCTTGATTTCCGATGAAGATAAGTCGATTTGTGAGAAATATGGCGTTTGGGTGCAAAAATCGATGTATGGTCGCTCATATATGGGTGTTGAACGCTCAACTTTCATCATCGATCCGGATGGAAAAATCAAACAAATCTATGCAAAGGTCAAAGTGCCGGGTCATGTTGAGGAAGTCACAAATTGGCTGAAAGACAATATCTAAGCATAAACTCTTTGAATGTTCCACGGAAAAACCCTAGATTTGTAGCCCTTTCGGATTGTACTAACCATGATTATCACTTGTGATATCTTCATGGCGTTTTTCATCAATATTGCGCGGGAGACGATTTCCCGCAGCGTGGTACAAGGAGTACTATGAATTATACCGGACCTAAGGTAAGGAACTCCCGCAAAATCGGTGTTCCAATGACGGCGAAAGCCGGCAAAATTATGTCGAGCGATAAAGCCGGCAGAAAGAGCCCTCCGGGCCAACATGGTTCCACAAAGCGTCGTGGAAAATTATCAGTTTACGGTACACAGCTTTTCGAAAAACAAAAGCTTCGTTTGCAGTATAATATCCATGAACGCCAAATGACGAATTATTTCAAGAAGGCAGCACATCTTACCGGTAATACTGGGGATATCCTTCTTCAAATGCTTGAGACACGCCTTGATGCATTGGTATTCCGTTCAGGACTTGCCCGTTCAATGGCGTCTGCTCGTCAATATGTAAATCACGGTCATTTTCTTGTCAATGGCAAGCCTGTCAATATTCCTTCATATCAAGTGAAGGTGAATGATGTGGTTTCCGTTCGTGAAAAAAGCCGCAAGATGGAAGCATTTCAAGAGTCAATCAGAACTGCAGCACCTCCGGTGTATTTGACATTGTCCAAAGCGGACTTCTCAGTCAAATTCCTTCATCTTCCTGCTCGCGAAGAAGTTCCTGTGATTTGTGAAATTCCTCTCGTTATCGAGTTTTATTCTCGCTGATGAGCCATATAGCAGAAAGAAAGCTCTCCGATTGGAGAGCTTTTTTTCTTTGCAGTCTTCATCTTCCCACTCAATCATCGTGAATGAACATGCAAACACATGAAGATTTCATGCAACACACAATTCGATTGGCTTTGCGTGGTACCGGCAAAGTGAGTCCAAATCCACGCGTAGGATGCACGATAGTCAAGGATGGTCATATCATCGGTGAAGGATGGCATCGTGAATTTGGTGGACCTCATGCAGAGGTAGATGCATTGAACAGATGCACGGAAGATCCCAAAGGCGCCATTGCTTATGTCAATCTTGAGCCATGTGCGCATATTGGCAAGACACCACCCTGTGCACCGCTTCTCATTCAAAAAGGAATTGCAACAGTCGTGATTGCGATGCAAGATCCGAATCCACTTGTGGCCGGTAAAGGCATTGCTTTATTGCGTGAAGCCGGAATTGAAGTCATTGAAGATATTTGTAGAGAAGAAGCATTCTGGATGAATCGTTTCTTTGTGAAGCATATACTCACTGGCATGCCATATATCATCGGGAAGATTGCACAATCTTTGGATGGATGCATAGGAACTTCAACTGGTGAATCACAGTGGATCACATGTGAAGAAAGCAGGCATGAAGTTCATCGCATGCGTGGTGAAATTGATGCAGTGATGATTGGTCGTGGAACTGCCGAAGCAGACAACCCATCATTGACCGTTCATTCCATGCCAGGTAGAAATCCAATGCGCATCATCTTGGATACGAAATGTGGATTATCGACTTCGCTTCAAGTATTCACCGATGAATTTCGTGGACTGACGCTCTATTGTCATGGCGAAGATCAAGAGCATTCAGATCATGTGAAACATCTGCATGATCTAGGTATTAACACAATGTCATGCATGCTCGGACAATCAGGAAAAATAGATTTGCCCATGTTGTTTTCCAAACTCTCAAAACAATATGGCATAGCTTCCATTTTGATTGAAGGTGGTGGAATCATGATGCAAGAAGTAATCGAACAACAATTGCTGGATGAAATGCACTTTTTCATTGCACCAATTCTGATTGGTCAAGGAATGAAGTCATTTGGCGGTTATTCTGCCGAAAATTTGGAGACTGCATATAGATTGACCTCAAAAGGCGTATTAAAAAGCGGTACCGACTTACATGTCATCACCGTAAAATCCGCATGAGTCATGCAAAGCACGCCTATTTTGTATCTTTGTTTTTACTCGGAATGAAACATGAAAAGTATGACCGGCTTTGCGAAGGCAGAGATCAATCAACAAGGCATGAATGCCATCATAGAAATCAAAAGCGTCAATGGACGATATCTTGAACCGACAATCAAATTGCCGAGAAGCTTGTCAAGCAAAGAAATCGAAGTGAGAGAGATGTTGCGCAAAGCATTGAATCGCGGAAATATATTTGTGAGTATTCAAGTTGAGTCCACTGAAGCCGAAGCAAAAATCCCAGGAATCAATATTGAAAAAGCTAAAGCGATACATGGCATGCTTTCTGAATTGAATAAAGAACTTCAAGGAAATGAACAAGTAACCATGACGAATGTTCTTTCCTTTTCACAACATTTCATAGAATCAGAAAAAGATGATATCGCTGAATTGCAATGGACAATCGCTCGTGAAGCATTGAAACAAGCATTGCATTCATTGGATACTGCTCGTTCAAATGAAGGCAAAGAATTGGCTGATGACATGATGATGCGCATTAAGAATATTGAGCATTCTCTTTCGTATGTAGAAGAAAGATCCAAAACGCGAATTCCGGAAGAGCGTGAACGATTAAGACAAAAACTTGCATTGTTATTGGACAATGAAGAAATCGAAGAATATCGATTGAATCAAGAAATAATCATACTTGCAGATAAACTTGATGTATCTGAAGAAAGTGTTCGCTTGAGAAGTCATATCAAGTTTTTCAATGAATTAATGCAAGACAAAGAACCCATAGGTAGAAAATTGAATTTCTTGACACAAGAATTAAATAGAGAAATCAATACAATCGGATCAAAAGCAAATGATGCAGATATTGCACATTATGTTGTTGGAATGAAAGAAGAACTCGAACGCATCAGAGAACAAGCACAGAATATCGAATAATTACATTCATGAAGAATCTTATTGTATTATCCGCGCCTAGCGGAGCCGGTAAAACAACAGTTGCGAGACATTTGCTCAAGCAGTTTTCGCAATGTGCCTTTTCAGTTTCTGCAACAACGCGTCCAATGCGTGCGGGAGAAGAACATGGAAAGGACTATTTCTTTTTGTCGAGAGATGAGTTTCTCAAAAATATCGACAATGGAAATCTGGTAGAATATGAAGAGATCTTTGGTAATTATTATGGTACGCTTCGTTCGCAAACCGATAAGAGAATTCAGGAACAAGGACTGATTTTATTCGATGTGGATGTGAAAGGAGCTGTATCGCTTCGCAATGCATATCCCGAGGAATCATTGCTTATTTATATAGCACCTCCAGATTTGTCCATCTTGGCAGATCGTTTGCGAAGTCGGATGACGGAAAGCGAAGAACAAATTGCGCAAAGACTTAGTCGTGCCGCAATGGAAATGGAATATATGCGACATTTCGATCATATTATCATCAATGATAAACTCGATGTCACGCTTGAAAAAGCAATTAGTATTGTTGAAGAAGCACTTTCGGAATTATAATCATCATGCAATTCACCTCACTTGTCGGACATGGCGCCCAATTATATCAGATTCTGCGTAAAGCTCACAGAACCGGAGAAGACATTGCTTCTGATTATTTCCGCGGAAGAAAATATATTGGAAGTAAAGATAGAAAATTCATTTCTGAATTATTGTTTTCTTCACTTCGTGTTGCTACACTGATTGAACATTGTGCAAAAAAGGCGAATGAAGTTTCTCCAATTGAAAATGAGCAAGTGCATCCTTGGGATGTAATGATTGCTCATTGCATCATCGGCACGGATTTGAGATCATTTCCAATTGAACAATATCTACATCCTTTTTTTGGCGTCAGAGATGCGGAAGAAGGAATAGATTATTCCATATCTGAAAAACTTGGTTTGCGCGATGAAGCTGCTGAAGCATGGAAAAAAGGAGTCATTGATGCATATGAAGTTGTGATTGCAGAGTCCCAAACCATCATCGCCGAAAATGACATTTCCGATCCGGAAAAAGCACAGATATTATCACTCTACTGTGCTATGCCATTATGGATTGTGAATCTATGGAAAGAGCAAGGCATGTCATGCAAAGAGATCGCCGATCTCTGCACATCATTACATTCTGTGGCACCTGTAGGACTTCGCATTAATGCTGAAATCATTGATCGTGATCTTGCGATTGATGTACTTCGTAGAGATGACATTCCGTGTAAAGCCGGGAAGTACTCTCCGCATGCCATCATCATGCCCGAGCGCATTCCATTGACGCATCTTGAAATTTTCATGGCGGGAGCAATTGAAGTGCAAGATGAAGGAAGTCAATTGATTTCCTTTGCGGTATCTCCGGAAGAGCATTGGCGTATTTTGGATTATTGTGCCGGCGCAGGTGGAAAGTCCTTGCATCTTGCAATGTTACAACATGATCAAGGTGAGATTCTCTCGACAGACATTGATTATAGTAGAATGCGTGAAATCCGTAATCGTGCAGACAGAGCCGGTTATCATTCCATCAATATCATTCCTATGCATTTAAAGGGTCATTCAAAAAATGCTTTGCAAATGTATGCTCAAACATGTGATGCAGTATTGGTTGATGCACCATGTACGGGTATGGGAACTGTGCGTAGATCACCGAATATCAAATGGAATTTGAAGAAAAAGCATGTTGAAAGCATACAGCGTACTCAATTAGAAATACTCACGAAGTCATCCGCTTATGTGAAGCCTGGTGGCGTGCTTGTCTATGCAACATGTTCATTGATGCGCGAGGAAAATCAAGATATTGTCTCTTTGTTTCTAGAGAAGAATGAAGATTTCACATTGGATCCGCTACGCAATGCATTTCCCATTGAAGTACAAGAATCCTTGCTCAATGAAGATCCGGATGCATGCATGTTGTCTATGAATCCTGCAAAGCATGGAAGTGATGGATTCTTCATGTGCAGAATGATTCGCAAAATGATTGATTAATAGGACGGAGAATATCATCTCATGAGCTCAATTGCATTGATCACAGGAATTACGGGACAAGATGGTTCTTATCTAGCTGAATATCTCTTGAAGAAAGGGTATGAAGTGCATGGAATCATTCGTCGTGCAAGTACATTCAATACGCATCGGATTGATCATATGTATGTTGATCCACATGAACATGGTGCGCGATTACATTTGCATTATGGCGATCTCTCCGACCCTGGAATTCTCACTGAAATCATGCATTCCATTGCCCCAAATGAGATTTATCATTTAGGGGCACAAAGTCATGTACGCGTATCTTTCGACATGCCCGAATATACAGGTGATATCACTGCACTTGGCACAACGAGAATATTGGAAGCGATTCGCAGAAGCGGCATCAACACCAAATTTTATCAGGCATCCTCATCAGAGTTATATGGATCGGCTCCTGCTCCACAACATGAATTGACTCCATTCATGCCGCAAAGTCCATATGCATCAGCGAAATTATATGCGTATTGGATGACAGTGAATTATCGAAATGCTTATAATATGTTTGCATGTAATGGCATTCTATTCAATCATGAAAGTCCTAGACGCGGTGAGATATTTGTAACAAGAAAAATCACAAGAGCAATTGTAAGCATTTTGGCAGGTAAGCAACAGACATTATATATCGGCAATTTGGATGCACTTCGTGATTGGGGTTTTGCCCCTGAATATGTTGCAATGATGTGGCTGATATTACAACAAGATACACCCGATGATTATGTGGTTGGTACCGGAGCATGTCATTCCGTGCGTGATTTCATTCAAGCAGCATGTGCATATTCCGGAATAGAAATAGAATGGAAAGGCAGTGGCATTGATGAAAAAGCATATGCAAAAAATACGATAGGTGCTATTACAGCCGGACAGTGTATTATAGAAGTTGATCCACGCTATTTTCGTCCAACTGAAGTTGATAAATTGCAAGCAGATATTTCAAAAGCAAAGAGACAACTCGGATGGGAACCGGTCATTACATTTGAAGAACTCGTGCATATCATGATGGATCACGATCTTTCAGCAAATGGAATCAGTGCTCCGGGATTAGGAAATCAAGCGGTGATACAAAAAGGTTTTGATTGGACATCGCATGCATTTGCCAAATCAATAGAACAATCTGCAAGAGATATTGGATAAAAAAAAGTCGCTCACATGAGCGACTTTTAACTTACCAGCTGAATCCATCAGCCATGACTTCCTCGAGTTTCTGACCAGGACTATCATCAATCTTACCATTTCCACTGACATATAGTTGTCCATCAATCACTTCCATTTTACATTTGATCACATCATTTACTGTAATGAAAATGGATGGGAGATCACGCAATTGGAATTTATCTTTTAATGGATGATCATCTGTATGTGATTTCATTGAATAGATTACGATGCGATCATTGGGAATTCCGGCATCTTGCAAAATGCGAATCGCACGAGGAAATGTCTTTTTTGTTCCATCACATGAACATGAAGGATTCACGAAAAAATAAATCTTTTGATTCTTATTCTTGAATGCTTCATTGATATCACGCACTTTGGAATCATCCGGCTTATAAATATTCTTTTCTGCATCAAACCAAGCATACCCGGCATTACTACGAATCTGATCAATGGTAAGAAGCGTTGCGGTATTTGTTGTTGGCTCTGTATTCGTTGTGCATGATGAAAGTAATGTCATGCCGAAAATGAGAGCAAGGGCTGAAGATAGTAATCTGTTCATAATAGTATCCTTAAGAATTCAATTCAAATTAAGAGAAATCTGACAATTCATCATCGTATGATTTGTTCCCATTGTTTTTTCTGCCATGGTTTCCACTCAGATTTGGCATTGCGGGCATGTATAATGAGCATTTTGTGCTGTGCTTGCTGATAAAAGTACTGCAATGTTTCAATGGAATTAGAAGCAAGTCTGCTATTTGGATTCCATGCACCATCCAATATATTCCATAAGGCCTTTTCATTGAATGCATTAATGCGCTTGAGTGCATTCATGGCATTTCGGCGTGTCCAGAATTCAAAGGAAGGACCGGTATAATCTATCAAAGAATCAAGTGCAATTGCATCACCTTTGCTTGAGCGGATTTCCAATACCTTGATGCGAATCTGTGCATGAAGACCAATTTGTGACTCAACAGTTTTCAAATATGATGGAATGTCTGCAGGAAAAGCATCTGCCAATTTTTCAAGAGCGGTTGAGATGATTCCATAGGATTCATCTTTCAATAAATTTTCTACGGTACTTTTCAATTCACGGGGTATGATTTTTAATCCATTCAAAGCGGTTTTTCTTACATCTTCAGATGCATCTTCCATTCCTTTTTGAATGAGAGCATATGCTTTTGATGTTTTAAGTTCCATCATCTGATTGAGCACTTCACTTTTCATCGCATGGAATTGTTCTTTCGCAAAAACCTTCTCAAGCAATTCTTGTTTTGATGGGTCTTCGATTTCTTTTAATGCCACAAGTGCATCATATCGATCAATCATGTTTGGTGCTTTAATAACTTGCTCACGCAATTCAGCAAATGATTTTTTGAATGTGATGCGCTTCAGTACATTACTCGATGGATCGAATAATGTGAAGGCAATTTCTTTATTACCCGGATTTGGCACGAGTACATTATTGAATGTTTTGTCTATCCAAGCAGTTTTGCTGTCCTTTGTTCCATCCTTATAATGTACTTCAAAAACAATAGGCATTGCGAATGGTTTTGTGAGTTCATCTTGTGGATGAATTTGTTCAATATGGAATACGGTGTTTCTGATATTCTCTTTGACGACTTCTACATAATTCACTGAATAATGTGGTTCACCTCCTTTGTATAACCATTGTTCGAAGAACCAATCTGGACTTAAGCCTAGCGTGTCTTGAAAAGCGAGATATAAATCATTGGTTTCAACATTTCCATAGGGATGCTTTTCCAAATAATGTTTGATCACTCTTCGCACTTCATCTTCACCATATACATACATCATCATGTCGATGACTGTAGATCCTTTAGGATAAATCCTTGCTGAACCCGATGATGGATGGACAATTGGTAATCTATCTTTTTCCCCGGCTGACAAAGCTGAGTTTTGTTCTCCGCGACGATTCCATTGATATGCATCTTCACCAAAATATTTTTTTGCATCCGACATCACAGGGCCGGTATATCTTCTGAAGAAATACTTTGGATAAAATGTTGCAAAACTCTCTTGTAGCCAGACATGTTGTTGAGAGCGTGCTGTAATGAAATCTCCAAACCACTGATGCGTGAGTTCATGCACATTAGTTGCGATATAACTTCTGTCTTTAAATCCGCGATTATCAACAAAAGAAAAATCACCAAAAGTTGTGGCGGTCGTATTTTCCATCGCGCCGAAAGTAAAGTCCTGAACCATAGCTTGTGCATAGGTTTTCCAGGGATATGGCACGCCAATATATGATTCGAGCCAATCCATCATTTCAGTTGAGAAGCGGTATGTTGGTTCAACTCTTTCAGGGAATTCAGGATAGTAATACAATTTGTGTTTGATCCCAGAAGCTGATGCTCTCTCTTCTATAGAAAAGCGCCCCACAATCAAAGTCAGTAGATATGGAGCATGTGGTTTATCAATGCGATAATGCCATGTTTTGGTATTATCGCTATTAACTTTTGCTGAGATGAGATTTCCATTGGAGAGCACTTCATATTCTTTATCGAATGTCGTATATGTTTCAGTGATATACTTATCATTCATTTCATCATACATTGGAATCCATGCACGATTATCAATGCCTTGACCTTGTGACCAAATCTGCTTTCTTGAACGATTTGTTGTATCATTCCAGCCTATGAAGTAGAGTCCTTTTCTCGGGCTTGCCTCATATACAAAGGAAATAGAATCAGTGGAATTCCACTTCATATTCAGTGGATAGACAATGATTTCATTGCCGGTATTTTTGTGTCGAACAGGTTTTCCATTCAACATAGCTTCCTTGATCGTGATGTCAATAGCATCAAAAATGATGGAATCAACATTTTTGCGAAGCGGTGTGAATACATGAGTGACCATTCCTTTCACCAAACTTTGTTTTAGTTCAAAGCGTAGTCGCACAGACATTGTAATCATGTCAATGGAATGCTCTCTGGGCTCACTTCCCACCTCTTTGACGCGTGTGTTAATTGGTGTGGCAACTTGAGCGATGAGCATGGATGCATGGAGCATCATGAATAGGGCAAGGAGTACATTGAAGTACATTTCAACTCCAAAATGAATGGCATAAAGCACACAAATTTACAATAAATCAATATTCTGAAGCCATCTCAAAAAGCAAAGAGCCATGGATTGATGTCCATGGCTCTTTTTACTTGAGTGATAAGCAATCGTTTATCGTACAATGGTGAATGTCTGTGTAGAAACTCTACCATTCATATTCATTGTACAGAGATATGTTCCAGGTGTAAGATGTTCAATATTGATAGGAATAACCGTATATCCTTTATCTACTGAAATCTTGAAAGCAGGAATCATGCTTGTACCGAGAATTGAATGTATTTCAATCATTGCATCACCTGGCATAATGCTCATGACACGAGCATTGACTTGATCACTTGCTGGATTCGGCATAATTTGTTGCAAGCCAAATGTTGCCACACCGGTCAGTGTGCCTTCATCTTCCACAGATACAGGAACCAATCGAACTTTCATAGTATCTGATTTGATTTCACCGCATTGATCATTGATGACGCACCAGTAAGAACCACTATCAATTGAAGATGCATTGCCTTTGAAATATCTTGCTTCAGTTGCACCGTCAATTTTCACACCATTCTTATACCATTGATAACGCAGAGGAGTCACACCGGCGGCATATACATCCAATGAAAGATTTTTGGTGAGATTGATAACCACATTTTTCGGTGATTGACTCAATACTACCAATTCCTGAAGGGCTGTTATTGTTGCAATGTTTGATGCCTTTGTACCACAGATGGCAGTTACGATTACACGATACTGACCGATCAAATCGCGTGTCATGAGTGGAACAGTATATGTTGCTTCACTTGCACCAACAATATTGGTGTCATTTCTTTGCCATTGATATGTGGTCTGTTCGCCTTGAGCTTCTACAGAGAATGTATAGGGTTTATTCATACATACCTGCTCTGAAGCGGGATGCTTGGTGATTTCAGTTGATTGATACAATTGGATTTTCACCGGATTGGAATAGAATCGAGCATTGTTTGCAACCACAATAACCTCAAGTACATAATTGCTTGAAGTGTCTCTCATTGATAAACTATCAATGGTCAAAGTTGAAGTCATTGCGCCTTTTACTGTACTAGTTTCTTCAACGGGAATGAAAGTTGCTCGCTTCCATTGATATGCCAATTCCAAGCCTGAGATTGTAGGATAGACCTCAGCAGAAACAAACACTTTTCCATTCAAGCAAGAAGCTGTATCGCGGGGTTGACTTACGAATAATACACCGGGCATATAGATACCTGCGATCGCACTTGTGTCTGAACCACATCCACCTTCAATGATGACGCGATAGCGAGCACCTGTGTCTGCAACTTGGATATTTCTCAGAACAAGTCTAGGAGTATTGACACCTGTCACAGTATTTGTATTCACGGTGTATTCAACAGTATCTCTAAACCAGCGATATTTCACGGAATGTGTTGGCGGAAGATTTGCAACTTCAGCACCAATGTCAAAAATTGCTGTTCCACCTTGAACGGTATATTGATTCTGTAAATCATTCAAAATGGTTGTTCGTGTTGAAATCAACAATTGTGCTTGATTTGTGATTACGCTGTCAGCTCCTGAATTTGCTCTGATGATGCAACGATAAAATCCTTCATTCTGAAATGTTGCGCGATTAATCACAAGCGTGTCATTTGTTGCACCATTGATGATTGTTCCATTTCTGGTCCATTGATATGTCAAAAGACCCTTGAATGTTGCATCAGCAGTCACAAATAACAAAGTTGTTGTTGTGTCACAAGTAACGGTACGAACTGGTTGCTGAAGAATGGTAATCACAGGAATGATTTCATCCGCACCCATATAACTATTTCTTCTTTGATCTCCATCGATGTCTTTGTTCACGATTTGCTTTACAGTTTGATCACCGAACAATTGTACATCAACTTCGTTCAAATGGAGTCCATCATTTGCAAATATGACTTTTTTGGACAATGAGTTGATATCCTTGGAAGTGGCTGAGCGCCATTGTGGCAAGGATACGAATTGTGTTGTATTGATACCATCGCTCACTTGTCCCACTCTACCTGAATCAGTTTGAATGAGATTAAAGTCTGAAATAACAAGCGGGAATGATTGGGCAAGGGTATAAGAAACTGAAAGACCGATTGCTCTATGTGGATTGGTCAACAAATTATTTAGTGCTGTTATTGTGCTTCCACCATTTATGCTAAGCAATGAGGCATCAAGTGAGCGATTTGCACCATGAACTGTATTGTGAAGAATACTTGCATAACCTGTATTCTTTAAAGTGATGCCATTTGCAATTGAAGTTGAATCACCAACTCGGGCCATATTATTGCTGATCATTGTAGTCGTTTGCTGATTGCCCGGAACTTCGATTACAGAGATTGCAGATCCTCTTCGCAAATGTGAAATCACATTATTTGTGATTGTGGTGTTCCCACTTCCTTTCACAAGTGTGATACCTGCAATTGCACTGGAATTTGGCTCGAAATTATTCCCAGTGATAGAAACAACTTGCGTATTGCGGATATGAATACCGCCTTGCTTGAATTGCTTGAATTGATTTGCTGTCAATGTGGAATTAATTGGGGTCAATGTTGTGTCATAAGCACTGTGAATGCCATAATCTCCGCCGACGAATATTGAGTTTGTAACCTTCAATCCTTCGGTTTGATTCAATGCATCGATGCTGATTCCATTTCCTGAAGCTGATGCAGGAATTACAATATTCACATTATTGAAGGTGATATTTGTATTGGTATTTGTCATGCTGATAGCATTGCCCAAAGTACCTGACTTTGAAGCAAAATTTAATCCATCAAAATGCATATTGTCTGTGCCATTCAATTGCATCACATAATGACGCTCAGCATACTGAGATGTATATGTGATATCTGGTGCTTGATTTTGTGCAGGATCGCGTTTGAAAATGACGGGTTTCATTACATTGGAACCGGGAATCTCATTCATCACGATTTGTCCATCATAAATTCCTGGTCGGACATGAAATACCACTGAATCCATGATTCCCCAATTGGAAATATATTGAGTTGCTAGTGCAACAGTCGTGAAAGTCGGTGAAGGAGAAACACCGCCAATTGTGTATGTTCCTTTGAGAAGTGCAGGTCCAATTGATCTCGTAAATGCATTGTTTCCTTGATTGCCATCTTGCTGACCATTTGGAGTCATTGCAACTGCTGTCAATTCTACAAGTCTTGCAGGAGTAAAATTCAGTGAATCAAGTGAAACATTCATTGAAGCACCGGGAGCCAATTGACCGAGCAAACTCTTTGATGAAAGTTTTGAATTTCCTGAATACAATTCAATTGTAGCTGATGTAATCGTGTTTGAACCGGTATTTGTAATTGTTGCGGATATTTGTCTGAAACCAGGAGCAAATGGCACGGCAGGAACATTGATTGCTGTCACTGCAAGATCATTTTGCGCGATGTCCAAGATTCTCGCCATGTAAAAATCATCTCCGCCTCTGCCTGTCAATGTGAATGGTGTAAGCGTTGTTTCAAAACCATGTGCACCGGTAATATATGCGCTTCCTGAACCATTATTCGAGATGGATTCAACATTGTCATCTGAACTTGAACCTGCCTGTTGCGCCCATTGAATTGCACCGGAAGCATTTAATTTCAATACATATACATCAGTACCACCTCTGGAATTGAGCGTAGTTCCACCAAATGTTGCATTGCCTGAAAATGTTCCGGTTGACATGACATTACCCGTGATGTCAACGCTGACACCGGCGCAATTGTCATCACCTTGAGCACCAATCAATCTGGCCCACTCAACAACTCCTGCAGGTGATACTTTGGCAAGAAAGCCATCTGTACCGCCTTGTGATGTCAGAGCAATTTGTCCTACATTGAAATTGCCTGTCGTCATTCCTGCGAGGTAGAGATTACCCGCATTGTCAGTTGACAAATCATCGCCGGCATCAATGCCGGTGCCACCCATATTTGAGATCCATACAGGTTCAAATGTATTCAATGAATAGTTTGCAAGGAGAATATCAGATGCACCATTTGAAGTGAGTGTATCATTGTGGAATCCGGCTTTTCCGGAGAATGTACCTGTGAATGCAAGTCCGGCCGGATGAAGCAGGATGTCTGCTGATATATCATCTCCGGAACCACCACCACGAGCATGAGAAATGATTTTACCTTGCTGATCAAATTTGAAAAGTATGATGTCCTTACCACCCGCACTTGCATATGTAAGTGTGTCCAAAGTTTTCGTGACAAAGGTCAAGGAATCAGAATATGTTGCGGTGAGATATACATTTCCCAAGGCATCACATGTCACGCCTGTTCCCATGTCATCACCAACACTTCCGAGATTTTTCACCCAGCTAAGAACACCGCCTTGTGAATATTTGGCGATAAACAAGTCTTTATTGCCATTACTTTCGAAAAATACACCGCTAATTCCAGCAGTAGATTCAAAATATCCAGTGGCATAGTAATTACCTGCTGCATCGCTTGTAATTGCAAGGACGCGTTCATTTCCGGGACCTGCAATGCGATTCACCCATGCTGCTTCGCCTATGGAATTGAAGCGAATCATGAGTCCATCCTCACCACCACTTCCGGGAATATTCAATTGTCCAAATGTGATTGAACCTGAAAAATGCCCTCCTGCATAAATGATGCTTGGTGAATGTCTATGTATTGACATCCCTTTGTCTGATTCCGTATTCCCACCGTTTCTGGCCAAATCCCAGCCCGGGACTTGTGCATTCAAGCCCGAAAACATGAGGAATAACAGCGCAATAAACACCGAGTTTAGGCTGTGATTCATAGTATATCCTTGAAATGTATATAAAAAGTCTATGTCATGAAATTCGGTTCTATATCTGACCGACATACGATATATGTATTCTGTAACAGACTTCAGAATATGAAGCGGAGGATCTCAGGCCATTTCGTGAAGAGAATCACGCGATAACCAAGATATGTCCCCACTCCAATCATGGTGAGACCAGCAAACCGCTGAATACGCATCGTGAATTCAACGGAAAATTTGGCCTTGAAATGCAGGAGTACACGCAGGAGTATATACATCCATGCAAAGTTGCCAATTCCAAATCCAATGGAATATAGGACGCTGTCCAACGATGAAACCGCAATCATATTACTATGCTGCACAAACATGCAGGTATAAGCCAATGAAGGCAGAAATGTGGGATTGGCAATATTTGCTAGAGCAATTGCTATACCAAGGAAAAATGGACCCCCATGCTTTAATCGCTCCATTAACCGTTTTAATGGCGAAACAGCTAGTTTATTAGCCATTTCTGGTCTTTCAGAAGAAAATTTTGGAGTTTTGAATTGCAATAGCCCAAAAATGAACATTGCAGCTACGCAACAACCCTGAAACAAAAGCATCGCGAAAGGATATTCATCGAAGAAATACTGAACTGAACCAAAGACTGCCGTCGTGAATAGCATGGCCAATAAACAGTAGAGAACATCCATCAAAGACGCTCCAATACTAATGAGTATGCCACCTCTCTTGTCATTATTCAAAGCAATGCGTATGACAGACACTCCCACCGGACCGGGTGGAATGGCTAGTACGAAACCGACAGCAATGCCAATGAGAAGAGAAAAAATCATAGGCAGAAACACATGCCTCATCAGTATAACATGGGGCTAACCCCTGAAGGTAGCTTTATTAATGATGTAAACTTACAAAATTGGACATGCCCTGCCAAAAGTGTCAGGGCAAGTGAGAAAAAACTTGCACACTATTGCGAGTGTGATGTGATAAGAACATTGAATTTACATTTCATGAAAGCTACTTATCACTTGAAATCGTGTTTATAGGAGTTTGGCACAAATTTTTCCTTTGTGAGTGAAAACATTGCATGGTAATTTGCATGCGATTCTGTTCCACATCATTTGCGACTGCCTATTCTACTTACGATACATGTCTTTTAACACTTGGTTGGACATGAAAGCACCAAGACCGAGGAACTTTATCCTTTATTAATAGGTCTGACAATTGGAACAGCATTCATCCCACGCCATGTACATTTTGTAAGGAGAATCAATGACACAGTCAGCAATACAGAAAATGACCATGATCAAGGGGATTATTGTTTGTATGCTGTGCATTTTCATTTCAAATGGAATGCAGGCCAATCAGGGACTTCCAAAGAGCTGCATCATTCAATCAGATTTGAAAAAATTTACTGTCCGATTGAAAGTCGAAATCATGGGTTATGACACAATCCAAACAATAGATGGTCAATCAACAATTTTTCCGCAAATCAAACATGCAATCAGAAATGGTAATCCGGGATCTCCCTCGGAAATAGTTTATTCTATTCCTCTCACAGTACCAGGTGAACAACATTTTTCCTTGCATTCATGCAAAACAGGAATGATTCAAAAAGTTCAAGGCATTATTGCACCCGTACCAACTCTTGTGAAAGATTCGGAGAATATTTCAGGTTTCATTCATCGAATTGATAATTCCCTTTATGCAATCAAAGACAATACCAATTGGGCTGAAATCTCCTACTCAGGAATTGCTCGTAATCGACATATCGCACATCTGAATATCAAAGCTCTGAGAGTAAATACCATCACGGGAATATTGGAAATCCCCAAGACCATTGAATGCACAGTAATCTTCAATCCAACCAATGTGAATTCCTCGATAATCACTGATGGTTTTGATGATCTCGATATATCCGCAAACCATAATGAAACAAGATCTTGGTTAGTAGATAAGCAGCCTACATTTGCTAAAATCATTCCAAAGACATTGAAACTCACCGGACCATGGGCAAAGGTAAATGTTAATCAACAAGGCATTTACAAATTGGATAAATCAGCACTCGCATCGGCAGGAATCAGTGTTGGCAAGGATCTTATTTCGACAATTAAAGTATTCGGTCTCGGTGGCACTATGCTGCCCGAACATGTTGACTCAGCTTTGGCAAATACAATGTCAGAACAACCGATTATTGTCAAGACAAATAATGATGGCGAACTCGATGCGATTTACTTCTATGCCGAGCCTGCAAAAGGTTTTCGATTGGATACCGATGAAACAGGAAAAAATCTTGATTTCAGACATTTCACCCATCCTTATGACAAAGAATCTTCTTACTTGATCACCATAGGTGGTGCTGCCGGATTACGCGCAAAAGCAATTCCAGCGATTACAAATGATTCAGTGAAATTCAGACCTTCAACATTCATGTCCCGTACATTCAATGAAGAAGAATTGATGAATGCATTCTCAGCACCTTCAGGAAGAGTATGGTTTGGAAAGTCGATTGAATCAATTTCTCCTAGAACATTTACGACTTTGCTCACGGATTTTGCCAGGATTGATTCAGTTGTTTATCGATATAAAGTTGTCAGCAAAACAAAGTCTGATGGACAACTCACTGTCAGTGAACAAAATAATCAAATCGATGCTGTCACAATCCCGGGTACGAATCCATTCAATAATTACTATAATTATACCGAAGCAATTGGAACACCATTGCGAGAAGTAAGTATCTCTTCAAGCGCAATAGCACAAGACAATCGTTCCGTATTACGATTCTCCTATCAAAGCCAACAAGGTGGTATTGCTTCTACCGCAATTGTGGATTGGTTTGAAATACTCTATCCTCGAACACTAACAGCATCGAATAATCAACTCGAAGTATTTTCCGATGTGAAGAGAAATGGTGGAACAGAATATAATGTGTCAAGATTTGCATCTCAGGAAATTCTAGGTTTTGACATCACGGATCCTCGCCATCCACAATTATTGGAAAATGTATCCACAACCGGTGGCATTTATGTGTTTAGAGTGAATGAAACATCATTGCAACCACGCAGGTATTTTGTTTCAGGTTCATTTATTAATCCATCAATTAAATCGATCACACTCGCCGGCTTGCGCATTGATAATGAAGGCGCGGACATGTTATTGATTACGCATCAGGATCTCATTCAATCAGCAACGAAATACAAAGAGTATAGAGAATCTACCGGAGTTTCAGTGAAGATTGTCACCACAAATGACATTTACACTGAATTCGCATGCGGCATGCATGATATCACTGCAATCAGAGATTATGCGGCACATGCATTGAACTCTTGGACAAAAAAACCAAAGTATATGATGTTCTGGGGTGATGGACATTATGACTATAAAAACATACAGGTTACGATTCCAAATTATATCCCGACTTATCAAACAGATGATATCCCACAATATTATAGAGAAACAGTCTCTGCTTGCGTGGATGATTATTTTGCTCGTCTGCGTGGTAAGGATAGAATGATCGATATCATCATGGGTCGCATGCCGGTTCTCTCCAATGACAATGGAAATTACCTAGTTGAAAAAATCAAACATTATGAACAAGAGTTGGTGAAAGGTACATGGCAACAAACCGTATGTCTGGTTGCAGATGATGGACCGGTCGGATCTGGTTCCGAAGGAACGCAACATACAAGTCAATCGGAAGGATTGGCCCGCGATGCAATTCCTGAAGACATGATTTTGAAGAAAATTTATCTTGCACAATATCCTGCGGAAATTGTGTCGAATGGTCGCAGAAAACCAACAGTCACACAAGATCTACTTTCTGAGATAAACAATAATGGTGTTGTTCTATTGAATTGGATTGGACATGGAAGTCCGAGACTTTGGGCGCATGAGCGCATCTTTGAAAAAGAGACAACCATCCCGCAAATGCTGAATAAAGACAAACTCTTTTTTCTCACTGCAGCTACTTGTGATTTCGCCCGCTTCGATGATGCAGAGCGTGAATCAGGTGCCGAAGATTTATTGAGAAGTGAAAGAGGCGGAGCAATCGGTGTTTTTGCCGCAACAAGACTCGTGTATTCCGGCGAGAATGCAGTGATATGTGACAGATTTTATCGATATCTGTTCTCGCGCGATACAATGGGTCGATATATGTCGATCGGCGAAGCCATGTATAAAACCAAGCAAGAACTCTTTGGCGACAATGATGAAAAATATCTGATTCTTGGTGATCCCGCATTGCATTTACAAATGCCGAATGATATCATAACATTTGATAGCATCAATATGAAATTCGTGGATGAAGATCCCACGATTCCTGATTCTGCAATCATCAATATCAAAGCATTGCAAAAAGTGACAGTTACCGGTTCAATCCGACTTGCTTCTAATTATTCTGTGGATGATTCTTTTGATGGTACAGTTCTAGTAACTGTCAAGGACAGCGATATTGAACTCAAAGTGAAAGATCCAATAGATAATGTGACCCATACCATCAATGAGCAAGGCAATGTGTTGGCAAGAAGTACATTTTCTGTCAAGAATGGTCAATTTACAGGCTCGTTTATTGTTCCGAAAGACATCGGATTCACCAATAAGCGAGGAAGAATGCTCGGTTTTGCCTATACACAAGATGATGTGACAGCAAAAGGAAGCACGAGAGGATTCAAAGTTGGTGGTATTGAATCAGTATCAGAACCTGATACAGATGGACCGACCATTTCAATTTATTTGGACAATAGAACATTTCAACCGGGTAATCTTGTAAGAAGAAATCCACTATTGATTGTCGATCTATCAGATAATACGGCTATCAATGCAACAGGTGCGGGTATCGGTCATAATATCGAAGCTTGGTTCAATTCCGACAGAATTCCGGTGGATCTCACCGCGGAATATCAGGCAGATCTTTCCGATGCACGCAGGGGTACTGCACAAAAGCGCATATTCAATCTCAAGACCGGAACGAATTCCGTACGCGTGAGAGCATGGGACATTTGGAACAATTATTCTGAAACCGAAACATACTTCAGATTGGCAGACAATGATTCGAACTTGATAACAGAAGGATTATTTGTCTATCCAAATCCTACAAATCAATTTGCCAATATTGGTTTTATTCATAATCAATCACTTCCCACAGAAGCTGAAATTCGTATTTTTGACATGAATGGTCGATTGATGAAAAAAGAAGTTCTTGAAAAACAAGAATTGCATACATGGACATATCGCTGGGATTGCACGGATATGCAAAGAACACCTGTTCCCATGGGAGTCTATGTTTGTGTCATGCATGTAAAACAACAAAATGGACCGGGCACCACATTGCACGGAAAAGTCATTGTCACGCAATAATTCAACAAGAAACAAAGTATCACTGATAGAATGGAATATCTTATGAAGAACTCAATTGTAGCCAAAAGCATCGTGATTGCATTGGCATTGATGGGCGGAACAGTATCGATCTTTGGGCAGGCGGCTGTGCCTTTCATCACAATTTCGCCTGATTCAAGAGCGAATGGTATGGGGGAGACCGGAACAGGTTTAGGGGACAATATTTATGCAACACATTGGAATGTTGGTGGACTTGGTTTTCAAGTACCGGCAACCACAAAATCAAATGATAAAAAGGTCGCATTGGCCTATGCAAAATGGTTGCCTCAATTCAATGCAGATTTGTTCTATGCACATGCTGCCTATAGTCAATATGTGCCTTCACTCGAAGGAACAATCAATGCCAATTTCATGCTCATGAATTTAGGTGAATTTAAAAGAACAGACTTCAGCGGTAAAGTACTTAATACTTTTCGTTCATTTGAATATGCACTTGGCGTAGGCTATGGGACATTGATAGCAGATGACATCGGTGCGGGATTTCAGATAAAATACATTGAATCAAATCTTGGTGCCCCCGTAAACGCACAAGGAACAGGAACCGGTGATGGTATTGGTCGAAGCCTTGCTTTCGATTTGGGCATGCTTTGGAGACCAACCAATCTTGATCTATTCGGACTTGACCTCGGCGATAAATTTGGTCTTGGTTTCAATCTCGCAAATATCGGTCCGAAAGTTACCTATATCAATGTGTCTGATCCACTCCCAACAACACTTCGCATCGGAACAGCAGTTACAGTTCTCGAAGATGAATTCAATAAGTTGACATTTGCTTTCGATATGGCAAAATTGCTCGTTCGTCGTGATAGCTTGGTGAATGATCCAATTCCAACTTCTTTTGTCACCGCATGGGAAAGGGGTGGTATAGAAACTTCTTTTGGTGTTGAATATTGGTATGAACAAGTTGTTGCATTGCGTGGCGGATACTTTTCTGAACCCGCGTCAATTGGCAATAGAAAATTCTTCACGGTTGGTACAGGTATTCGTTATGATGTATTCAACCTTGATTTCAGCTTCGTGATACCGACAGAAGAAAATCATCCTCTCGGAAATACCATGCGCTTCTCGCTGATTGGTAATATTCCATAAGTATCATTCTTTGTAGAACATCAACAGGGAAATGCCTCGCGGTATTTCCCTGTTTCTCATTCATGCCCATGAAATTCTTGTTTTCTCGATATGATCAGATATTCATAAGAAATCTAATGCTTATTGGCGCATTAGGATTCATCGCGCATGTCATTCTTTCGATTGTGGTTTCACCAATTCCCCAATCCGATGCACTCGATTACCATGAACATGCTTTGCGTTTGGCAAAAACTCATGCATATACCGCCAATGGATTTCCTACTGCATATCGTCCCATAGGTTTTCCTGCATTGCTTTCATTTATGTATATGATATGGCCGAGTACCATATTGGGTTATGCATTGCAATCATTACTTGTATCCATTTCAGCATTACTGATTGCACTTATTCTAAAAGAATATGATGCCAGCAATGAAGTGTCTTATGTGGGATTGACACTGTATCTACTCCTGCCAATGACATGGATACAATCGATGACATTCATGTCTGAACCACTTGCAATTATGTGCATGTTGATAAGTGTATTCATCCACATTGTTTTTCAAGGAATGCGCTCTCAAATTGTCGAAGGATTATTTTGGGGCATCGCAATTTTGACTAGACCAATCATGATATTCTCTGTGATTGCAATCTTGATTCATGATATTGTAAAAGACAATCAAAAGAAAACCATTATAGCTTTTGTAAGTGGAATAATTATTGCAATTCTTCCTTGGATGATTAGGAATACATATGTGATGGGCTCACCGATGATTGCTTCGAATACAGGAATCAATGCATTCATCGGACATAATCCCGAAGCAAATGGTTCATATAAATTTGTGGATGAAATGCATCGCTTTGATGGACAATCAGAAGTTGAAGCTAATGCAACGGCATTTGCATCAGCGATACAATATATTGTGAATGATCCATTGCATTCATTACTACTCATTCCAAAGAAAATAGCATTTCTCTTTGCATCAGATGCTTATCTTCCATTGCAAAGTTTCCGGATTGAAGGAAATACATATCGCGAGAGAATTCAAAATCTTCCATGGTGGTCATATCTACTTGTGATACCAGGCGGATTTGTCATATTCTTAGGTGCATCGCATGGAAAAATACTGTTGCATAAGAATCAAGGAATGAGAAATATTGCAATTATCATAGGAATGATTGTTCCTTGTGCAATATTTTTTGGAACTCCACGATATCATGAGCCGATGATTCCATTTCTATTGATTGCAATGATGCTTGGTTATGCGCAATACAAAAAATATCTTGGTTCCATGACCTTATTTGCACTTGCATTTCCGATACTTTGGCTAATTGAATATGTCATGCTCTTTTTTCCATAATACTTGAATTACAATGTTGACACCCATATCAGTCTCCAAACCCAAGCCATATCTATTACATATCGAATGGAATGACAAAACAGCTTCCACGATCATGCTTGAAACTTTGCGTGATCAATGTCCTTGTGCGGGATGTCAAGGTGAAGAAATCATGGGACAAAAAGTATTTGTAGGAATCAAAATGTTCAAACCCGGAATGAATGAACTTACAGCACTTACTCCTGTAGGAAATTATGGATTGCAAGCAACTTGGGCTGATGGACATGCAACAGGAATTTATACATGGCAAAGTCTGAGAGCAATATGCGAAACGCATGGTTTATCTCCCGAGCAATTATTGGAACTTGCATCAAAAGAATAATAATACAATCATGAATTCACCACGCATCATTCTTTGTCTTATCATGCTTTGTTGTACATTCGGCATGAGTCACGGACAAGGATTCTCACCTTCATTTCTGCAATTGCTTGATTCGAGTTTGCATTCGTTGAACATGAAGAGAATTGATCTCTCAATGCCTCACGATATCGTAAAACCCGATAAGCATCGCTCGCCATTGCAGATATCACTGTTTGAAAATCCATTATTAATGGGTTCAATCGGACAATTGCATATTCAAGGAATTAATAAAGCATTACGAGATAGCACAGATCAATGGTTTATGCAATTGATGAAGGATGGCCATCTTGGTGAATACACTCCTCGTTATGTACACAATGAGATCTCAGCTCGTGAGATTGACAAAATGATTGGTCATCAATTGGAATCTGTCACGAGTTTTGCCAATGCAATCATCATCAGACAATATCTCGGACCAATGCTTACAGTCATAAAAAGTACTGCAAGTGCTCGTTCAAGATTATTGAAAGATACATTGATTCTTCAACATGCTGACTCATTATTGATGCTCTCTGAAGAATCCGCAAATCTCTCGCTCTATGCACTCAAGCAATCTGAGATAGAAGGTGTTGATTTGGCAAAACGCTTTTTTGGTCGTGCTGAATCACCGAAGGAAATCATCGAATATGGATTATCACTCATTGCATCCTATCCTCATCTCTTTTCATTGGCTGAACGATTGTCCGATGAGTATCAGAAAGAATTGAAGCCACTCAGATTGAATACACCATATGGAAAAATTGCCATTGGCACCTATGACGATGATGTATATGAAGGCAATTATTTATTGATTCTGGATCCCGGTGGAAATGATATGTATGCAATCACCGGAGGTAAAAAGGAAGCTTTATTACATCCTGTTCAATGCATTGTTGATTTTTCCGGCAATGATACTTATCGTGGTGGAGATTATGCATTGGGTTCCGGATATTTCGGCATCGGCATGCTCCATGATTTGTCCGGTGACGATGTATATTCCGGTGGAAATTTCTCTCTTGGTTCCGGTGTATTTGGTATAGGATATGTACATGATGGATCGGGTATGGATTCCTATTCTTCCAAGACCAATACACAAGGAATGGGTTTTTTCGGGATTGGAATAATGCAAGATGTTCAGGGAAATGACCATTATGCAATTCATGCACATGGACAGGCATTTGCTGGAACCCGTGGAGTGGGAATTCTCACTGATCATGCCGGCAATGATTCCTATATCTGTGCGAGTCCATTTCAGGATTTTCTGCGTTATGATGATCACTTTGAATCATTTGCTCAAGGTGCCGCATTGGGTTATCGACCCATCGCTTCAGGTGGATTGGCATTATTGATTGAACATTCGGGCAATGATGTATATGTGGCCGATATCTATGGTCAGGGCACCGGCTATTGGTATGGCTTTGGTGGTTTGATAGATCTTCAAGGATCTGACATGTATAAAGCCCATCAATATGCTCAGGGATCGGGGGTGCATCTGGCTCAAGGATTATTATGGGATGCATCTGGAAGTGATACCTATACATCGCATGGAGTTTCGCAGGGTTGTGGACATGATATAGCAGTTGGTTTATTGATTGATGAACAAGGAAATGATTCCTATACAGTAGAGAGTTTGTCATTAGGAGCAGGTAATGCAAATGCAATTTCTCTATTCACGGATCTTATGGGAGATGATTCATATATCGCGAGGAATATTAATAATACAATGGGATATTCTGATTTCAGAAGAAATTATGGAATGATCGGAATATTTGCTGATGCCGGTGGAAATGACATGTACGGAAATCAGACTCGTAATAATTCCATGCAAAAACGCTCCACTTTCGGACTATTCATGGATACTGAATTCGGATTTAAGGACAAAAAAGCGGTCAAGTTGACTACTGAAAGAGCGGATTCAATTATTACTGAGATAGATTTCGGTTATGTTTGGTCATCTATGGATTCCATTTTCATCCGCGCATCTGCCGCGCCTCAGAAATATCAATCTGGAGTTGAAATAGCTAGAAAAGAGTTGATTGCACTTGGACTTCCTGCTTTGTCCTATTGTGAGGAGAAATATGGCACTCAAATGCCTCGTGAGCGATTGGCGCTTGAACAAATTATACCTCAGTTATATAAAGCATACCCGTTGGAGGTGGAAGCTTCATTATTACGGGCATGTGAAGATGATAGTACTGAAGTCATAGGTTTAGGTTTGAGTTTGATGGCCAAATTGAAGCTTATATCGGGTATACCTGTCATACAATCATTGCTCGACCATGGGAATTGGCGAATTCGATCCATAGCGGCCAAGCAAATTGGGGAAATGGGAGAATTATCCGATTCGGTATTAGAGGTATTGTCACACAGATTACAAGATGAAGAGTCGATGGTGAGGGCATCAGCGGCATATTCAATCGGAAAAGTTCTTCCATCAAATGTGATTGAATTATTGCAAAGCGCATTCTTTGAAGAAGCGCAAATCATCAGAAATAGTGCATTAATGGGAATGAGAGGATCAGGTAAGGTAAGTCTTGGCCTTTTGACCACGATATTTGAAGGTAAGTCACCGGAAAAAGCAAAAGATGTACTGGCTAGTTTGATTGTACATGCCGATACGACTATAAAGGCAAAGGATATAGCCAATTTGATTGCCAAAAATCCATTGAAAAGACAGAGAATCATCATTGATCACCTTGTTAATGAACTTGACACTGGGTTAAAAACAAGGGTATTTGAGATAATGAATCATCTCATGAATACTTCAATTGACCCCGATTTGAAAGAATTGATTCGAATAAATGGCTATATACAGCCAATTAATGAAAAGAAAAGATCAAAGAAATAGGTTTTGGCATGATATGTGTGTTCAATTTCTTGCCTAATACTACATAATATCGAAAAGAAGACTGTGGAAAAGTTGACACACATTGTCATTATTCTGACAATGAATAAAACTGAGTAAATGAAATCCACATGTCACTGTTTCATCTTCAAATGAAAGAATAATGGTTTCTTAATACCATACTTTCTTTTGTAGTTATTGTGAATTTTGTATTTTGGCAGCATGCTAGGAGTGTATATTTAGAAAACTTCTATGTCGTTTTTTCTCTAAATGCGACATAAGTCAATGATAATAAAGCACTTAGCTATTGTGGAAAACTCATCGAATTTCATTGTATCTGTGCATATATGGATGCAATATTCCATTTGAGTTTGAAAGTTTAGAAGCCTTGATCAAGTATCGAGGCTATGTTTTTCGTTAAAAGTTTAAAATCATCCTAGTGAAGCCACTTTGGAATGATTTTTGCTGTAGGTTTGATATGCTGTTTGTGTTTTACACACTATATAGCGTCAATATTATTCTGTAAGTAATTGATATACATAATTTTAATGATTTTATTTTTAGGAGTTCACATGAAAACACTATTAGGCACTCTGTCTGTGTTTTTATTTCTCACAGGTTTTGGCATTACATCTCAAGACCTCAATGCTCAATCTATCAGCAATAGATGGGTTATTGGTGGTGGAGGGGTGATTTCAGCTGATATTGGTAATGGCATGAAGATGCATGCAACTATCGGTCAATATGTTGCTGGAATGGTTGAAGCGAACGGTAATAAACTTTATGTAGGTTTTTGGGGTCCTGTAAACGCTGGAATAACAGGTGTTGATGAGAATACTCCTTCTATTTCGGGTACTAGTTTAATTTCTAACTATCCGAATCCTTTTACAATGTTAACAACGATCAATTACACTGTACCACAAAGCGCACCATTGATGATGCGTATTGTAGACATGGTTGGTCGTGAGATTAGAACTCTTGTAAACAATGAGTTCATGGAATCAGGTAATCATTCAATTCAATGGGATGCAAAGGATGATGCGGGTTCTGATGTTGGGGCAGGTAATTATGTATGTGAGATGTCACTCACACTCAATGGACAAGTATTGAAGGCGCGAGTGCCTATGATGCTTGTTAAATAATTAACTATTGAATATTAAATTTTTATATAATTCTTCGGAGTTTTTAGCATGAGAAAAAGTTTTCTTGTTGGCCTTGCCGCCACGAGCGCACTTGCTCTGCCTATAAGTAATATTGAGGCACAAGTACCTAAGTTTATGAGTTTTCAGGGAATGTTGCTTAAGCAAGACAATACACCTGTAGCTGATGGACCACATTCAATTCAAGTTTCGCTTTATCCCACCGCAACCGGTGGTGCACCTGTACATGCTGAGCCTATCTCGGTAAATACTGTAGGTGGTGCATTCTCGACAATTATTGGTCAAAATCTTACTATTGATAAATCAATTGCAGATTTCAAAGAAGGATATTGGTTGGAAGTTGAATATCAAGGCGTGAAAATGCCTCGTATGAAGATGACAACTTCACCATATGCATTCTCATCAGATTTTGCATACAATGCAGCAAATGCAGCAAATGCAGCAAATGCAACATTCGCAACAACAGCAGGTACAGCAGCTCCTTCAGGCCCTGCAGGTGGAGATTTGGATGGTACATACCCAAATCCTGAAATCAAAGCAGGTGCAGTTGGATCAGCAGAAATTGCTGATGGCGCAATCGAACAAAGACATTTCTCAGCAAATTTGACATTCCCACCAACAGGCCCTGCGGGTGGTGATTTGACAGCATTTTATCCCAATCCAAAGATTGCGGTTGGTGCTGTTAAAACAGTTCATATTGGCGATCAACAAGTAATTGAGCAAAAGCTTGCTACAGGTGCTGTTTCTTCAAGAACAATTCTTGATGGTACAATCGCAACTGCAGATCTTGCTGATGGCGCGGTAACAAGTGGTAAAATTGCAGATGGTACAATCGCTCCTGTTGACCTTAATACAGGTTCAACAACAGCAGGTGCCAATAAATTACTCATGGCAACAGGCGCAAATTCACAAGAGTGGTTGAATGCTCCTACAGCAGCTCATCAGTCATTACACTGGGATGGAACTTCAGTTAGCTGGAGAAGGCTCACACCATCAACATTTGCAACTGAAACAAATGCAGGTGCAAATACAACAAGTGCTGTTGGTTTGAATCGCTTGCTCATGGGTACTTCAACAGACAATGGTTCCGGTGGAACACAAGGTTGGTTGAATGCTCCTACTACAAATCGTAATGTGCTTCGCTATAATGCAGCAAGCAATTCACTTCAGTGGTCACCAAATAATGCACTTGATTTCCCAATCGATGAAACAGTGAACCTCGCTGGTACAATGTTCAGATTGACCAATCAAGGTGCAGGTAATACCGGTGAATTCATCAATTCAAATACAGGTACTGCACTTTCAGGTGTAAATACCGGAAGTGGTACAGGTATTAGTGCTCAAAGCAGCACAGGTGTTGCATTAAATGCAAATAGCTTGACAGGAACAGCGATTAATGCATCAACAACAAACTCTGCTGTTACAGCTAATATTACTCATAATGCAACATCAGGCACAGGCTTGGTTGTAAATGCAGCAAACACTGGTGCTACTGCTAATGCAGCCGGTATCGCTGTTAATCAGTCAACAACAGGTTCTTCAATTGTTGTTAATAGTAATCCTTCAAATGCTACTTCAACAAGTGCTCCAGCCATTGCGATTACGCAAAGCGGTCGTGGTGAAGGTATTGCAATCAATAAAACTCGTGGAAATGCCGATAATACAACACCAGGTATTTCTGTAACTATGGCTCCAAATTCCTCAGGAAATGCGATTAGTGTTTCTTCAGGAAGTACTTCACCTGCTGTAAGCATTGCTTCGACAGGTTCAGGTGCTGCGATGGCTGTTGCCGGAAATATCAGTCAGACTTCAGGTAATACAACACTTGGTCCTTCAACATTGGCATCTGCAACAGTTACAGGTGCTGCTACAGTTGGAACAACACTTGGTGTAACAGGTGCTACAACATTAAATGGTGGTGCAACAGTTAACAGCGGAGCAATCATCAATGGCGGTGCAACTGTGGCTGGTGGAGCTACAATCAATGGTGGCGCAAACATCAATACTGGTTCTACTGCTGTTGGAAATGCAACAAACATCGGTAATACTGGTCCTAACCCTGTAACTATTACCGGTTCTGCATTGACTGCAAATGCACCAACAACGATCAATAATACATTGACAGCAGGTGCTACAACATTGGCATCAGCAAGTGTGACAGGAAATACCACAACAGGTTCATTGACAGCAGGTAGTGCTCAAGTCAATGGAACACTTGGTGTTACAGGTACTTCAACACTTGGTGCAACAAATATTTCAGGCACAACAAATATCAATACTGCCGGTACCGGTGTTACAACAATTGGTAATGCAACAGGTGCTGGTGCTCCAGTAACAATTGCAGGTACATTGTCTGCAAATAATGGTGCTACAGTAAATGGTGGTGCAACAATCAATAATGGCGCTACCATCAATAATGGTGCAACCATCAATGGTGTGACAAATGTAACAGGTACAACAAATGTTAATACAACAGGCGCTGCTGTTACTACAATCGGTAATAATACCGGTGGAACTACACTTGTTGGACCAACAACTGTTAATGGTAATACTACA
Source organism: Bacteroidota bacterium (assembly GCA_041191145.1). Classification (GTDB taxonomy): domain Bacteria; phylum Bacteroidota; class Ignavibacteria; order Kapaibacteriales; family UBA961; genus UBA961. The sequence goes on along the minus strand of JBEEPK010000006.1, from coordinate 12,115 downwards.
TTGAATGGCAACTTGGCAGTAAGCGGAATTCTTTCTGCTGGTCAAATTGCATATACATCAAATCAGGCTACACCAACTTTGACTGTACAAAACACAGGAATCGGTGGTGCGGGATCATTCAATAACAATAGTGCGACAAATCCATCAGTTGCAATTACTAATCAAAATGCATCAGGTCGTGCACTTGATGTATCTGGTCAGTCACGCTTTGTTGGTGCTACTACATTCCAAGGTGATATCACACAAACTTCCGGTTCAACAACATTGTTGAATACTACAACAGGAACATTGACATCAGGCAATGCAACTGTCAATGGTAGCTCAACAGTAACCGGAAATTCTACAGTTGGTGGTACTCTTGGTGTAACTGGTGCAACAAACTTGACAGGTCTAGCCACAATGAATGGTGGTGCAACTGTTAATGGTGCAACAAATGTAACCGGTGCAACAAATATCAATACAAGTGGGACAGCTACTACTACAATTGGTAATGCTTCAAGCAATACAATTGTAGATGGTGCTTTCAGAGCTAATGGTATTTCAACATTTGCAAATAACATTGTGCAAAATGCTGGTACTACAACACTTCTCAATACCACAACCGGAACATTGAATTCAACATCTGCAACAGTAAGCGGTAATACCACAACCGGAACATTGAATGCAGGTACTTCAATTCTTGGAACAACACAAACTGGTGCATTGACAGTAGCGGGTGCAGGTAATGATATCACAGTTGCAGATGATGCGATCATCGGTGACAATGTATCAGCTGCAAGTGCAACAATTACTGGAAATACAAATACCGGTACATTGACAACAACCGGTGCACAAGTAAATGGAAATGCAACTGTAACAGGAAATACCAATACAGGTACATTGACAGCAGGTGCATCAACAATTACTGGCGCAACAAGCATCAATACAACTGGTAATGCCAATACATCAATTGGTAGTGCAACAAGTGGAACAACAGTTGGTGGCACACTTGGTGTAACAGGCGCAACAACATTGACAGGTGCAGCAACCATGAATGGTGGTGCAACTGTAAACAATGGCGCAACCATTAATGGTGGTGCAACAGTAGCAGGTGGTGCAACTGTAACAGGTACAACCAATATCAACTCCACAGGTAATGCTGCAACAACAATTGGTAGCGGTACAAGTGGAACAACAGTTGGTGGCACACTTGGTGTGACTGGCGCAACAACATTGACAGGTGCTGCAACCATGAATGGTGGTGCAACAGTCAATAATGCAATTCTTGATGTTAATGCTGGTGCAGACATTTCTGGTGGTGCAACAATCACAGGTAGCACAAGCATTACAGGTGCAACAACAATTAACACAACCGGTGCAGCAACAACTGCAATTGGTAATACATCTGCTCAAACCACTATCAAAGGTGGAGGAGTAGGAGTTGATGTTGATATTACTGGTGACACAAAGATCACAGGTAACTTGGATGTTACAGGCAAAATGTCAGCAGGCCAAATTGAGTATACTTCAAATCAAGTTACACCTACGCTTAAAGTAGATAATACAAATCCTGCAGGTCAAGCTGCCCAGTTCAACAATAATAGTACAGGAACAACTGTAACAGTAGCAAATGCTGGTACAGGTCGTGCACTCGATGTTTCTGGTGCATCTCAATTCGCAGGAAATATCAATCAAACAAGTGGTACAACCACACTTGGTAATACAACAACCGGAACATTGAATGCTGGTGCTTCAACACTTGCTTCTGCAAATGTTACAGGCAATACAACAACAGGCACATTGACTTCCGGTGCTTCAAGCCTTTCAACAGCCGTTATTGGCGGTGGAGCATTGCTTGGTGGCCGTGAATTGACTGTTAATGGTGATGCAAATGTTACAGGTACTTTGGATGCAGGTGCAACAACAATCGTTGGTAACTTGAATCAAAGTGGTGGAACAGCAACACTTGCTAATACTACTACCGGCACATTGACTGCAGGCGTAACAAATATCACTGGCAATACAACCATCACAGATGGTAACATCAGAGTTCAATCAACTCCAGGTAATGTTGCTCGTTTCACAGTTGATGGTACCAATGGCAATACAGTTGTTGGTGGAACTTTAACAGCAGGCTCAACAGCACTTTCATCAGCAGTGATTGGTGGTGGATCAGCTGTTGCCGGAGCAGAACTCACCGTAAACAATGACCTTGCAGTTGCTGGTAATACAACTACTGGCACATTGAATTCTGGTGCAACCACAATCGTTGGTGCATTGAATCAAAGTGGCGGAAATGCAACACTTGCGAATACCACAACAGGTACATTGAATTCAACAAATACCACAATCGTTGGTACATTGAATCAAAGTGGTGGAACTGCAACACTTGCAAATACCACAACAGGTACATTGCAATCAGGTGCAACAACCGTTGGTACTCCTGCAACAAATGCAAATCTTACTGTTAACGGTAACACTACAACCACAGGTTCAACAACCACAGGTTCATTATCCTCAGGTGCAACTGATCTTTCAACTGCTGTAATTGGCGGTGGTTCATTGTCACTTGGTACAAAGCTTACAGTAAACGGTAATACAGATATAAATGGTACACTTGAGACCGGTGCAACAACAATCGTTGGTGCCTTGAATCAAAGTGGCGGAAACGCAACACTCGCTAATACAACAACCGGCACATTAAGCTCAGGTAATACAACTGTAACAGGCACACTTGGTGTAAGTGGTCTTTCTACCTTGTCAGGTGGCATGACAACACCAAGCAATGTAAATATCACCAATGAAGGTGACTTTACAATGAAGAATGCAGCAGGTCCTGCGGCAGATGTGTTTACTATTGATGGTTCAACAGGTAATACAGCGATAGCTGGTACACTTGGTGTAACTGGCAATACATCACTCAGCACATTGGGTACAAGCGGTCTTGCAACATTGAATTCAGCAGCTGTAACCAATAATGCAACAGTAGGTGGCACTCTTGGAGTAACAGGCGTTTCATCACTCAATGGTGGTGTAAATACAACAAATGTTAACACCAGTGGTAATGTCATCATGAGCAATGCTGGTGACTTGACCATTAAGGATGCAACAAACCCAACACCTGTAGATCGTTTTACAGTGGATGGTGCAACCGGTAATACAATGATCAGTGGTACATTGAATGCAGGTGCAACAACACTTGCTTCAGCAACAGTTACTGGTGCATTGAGCTCAGGTACACTTGCTACAAACTCAGCAGTAGTTGGTGGTGGATCAGCAGTGGCGGGTGCAGAACTCGCTGTTACAGGTAATACCACAACAGGTACATTGAATGCGGGTGTAACAGTACTTGGTGCAACAACAACAGGTGCATTGAATGCAACATCAGCAAATGTATCAGGCAATACCACAACTGGAACATTGAATGCAGGTGCAACATCAATTTCTTCAACACTTGGAGTAACAGGTCTTTCTACCTTGTCAGGTGGCATGACAACACCAAGCAATGTAAACATCACCAATGAAGGTGACTTTACAATGAAGAATTCAGCAACGCCTGTTGCAGCAGATGTATTTACAATTGATGGTTCAACCGGTAGCACAGCAATAGCTGGCACACTTGGCGTAACAGGCAATACATCACTCAGCACATTGGGTACAAGCGGTCTTGCAACATTGAACTCAGCAGCTGTAACCAATAATGCAACAGTAGGTGGCACACTTGGTGTAACAGGATTGACATCACTCAACGGTGGTGTAAATACAACAAATGTAACAACCACAGGCAATGTCCTAATGACAGGTGCTGGTGACTTGACCATTCGTGACAATACAACCCCAACACAAGTTGATCGCTTCACAGTAGATGGTGCAACCGGCAATACAATGGTTGGTGGCACATTGAATGCGAAAGGCAATACTGATCTTGATGGCACATTGAATGTGGATGGTGCATCAACACTTGCTTCAGCAACAGTAACAGGTACATTGGGAGCAGGAGCAACAACAGTTGCTTCATTGACATCAAATGGTGCAACAGCAGTTCGCGGTGCAAGTTTCGTTGTTGGTACAACAACTCCAGCTGCTGATAACTTTACCGTAACTAGTGCTGGAAATACAACAGTTGGTGGTACTCTTGGTGTAACAGGTACAACTACATTGACAGGTGCAGCAACCATGAATGGCGGCGCAACTGTAAATAGTGGTGCTACAATCAATGGTGGTGGTACTGTAAATGGTGGCTTTACATCAAATGGTACAACAAATATCAATACCGGTGCAAATGCAACAAATACAACTATTGGTAATGATCTTAGCGCAACAAACATTATTGGTGCAACTACCATCAATACCGGTACAAGTCCAAATAATACAACAATTGGTAATTCATTAAGTGCAACAACAGTCGGTGGTACTCTCGGTGTGACCGGTACAACTACCTTGACTGGTGCAGCAACTATGAACGGTGGTGCAACTGTAAACAGTGGCGCAACAATCAATGGTGGTGGTACTATCAATGGTGGTGGCACAGTTAATGGTGGTTTGACATCAAATGGCAATACTACCGTAAATAATGGCACACTCGCTGTTGGAACAACAGGTCCTTCCGCTACAAACTTCTCCGTTACTAGCGCAGGTAATACTACAGTTGGTGGTACACTTGGTGTTTCAGGTACAACAACATTGACCGGTGCAGCAACCATGAATGGTGGTGCAACTGTAAACAGTGGCGCAACAATCAATGGCGGTGGTACAATCAATGGTGGTGGTACAATCAATGGTGGCGGCACAGTAAATGGTGGTATCACAACAAACGGTACAACATCAATCAATGCCGGTACAAATAATACTACAACAGACATTGGTAATACATCAAACACAACAACAATTCGAGGTGGTGGCGCTGGAGCTGTTGACATTATTGGTAATACTGAAATCACCGGAAACTTGGCTGTTTCAGGTGTTATGTCCGCAGGTCAAATTCAGTACACATCAAATCAAGTTACTCCTACATTGAAAGTAGAAAATACAAATCCTGCTGGTCAAGCTGCTCAGTTTGACAATAATAGCACAGGAGTAACAGTAACTATCTCCAATGCTGGTTCAGGTCGCTCACTTGATGTAGTAGGTGCATCACAATATGCAGGTAATATTACTCAAACAAGTGGAACAGCTAGCCTTCGTTCAACAACCATCAATGGTACATTAAACACAACTGGTAATACAGATCTTGATGGAACATTGAATGTTGATGGCGGAGCTACTATTGCAAGTGGTGCAACAATCACTGGTGCAACCAATATCAACACAACAGGCGATGCAAATACTACTATAGGCAATATTGCGGGCGGTAATATTAGCATGTCAACACAAGATGGTAAAACCATTTCATTGCAAGGTCCTGTTGAGATAAATAGAGGTCTTAATCTTACAACACAACCTGTATCAACATTGATTGGTAGTGCATCAAATCTTACCAGAGCATATGATCTTTCAATTGAAACAGTATTGGAAGTAAATAATGACATTACCGGTAAAGAAGACTTGCGCATCCTTAATGATACAAGAACTAAGACATTGCAAGTGGATCAAAGTGCATTCGTTGGTAATGACTTCGAAGTATTTGATCAAGCAGTTGTGAGAGGTCTCTTCACATCAACATTCGGAGCAGTGCTCAATGGTGATGCTGGAACAGCTACATCAGCTCTTGTGACAAATGGTACAACCGAACTTAATACAGGTGCAAATACAACTGGTACCAATATTGGTAATGCAGCAAGTACAACTACAGTTCTTGGTCCAACAAATGTCAATGCTACAGGTTCTTCTACCACAACAATCGGTAATGGAAATAGCAGAACCGTTATTGGTGGTGGTGCAGCAACTGCAGGTGCTGAGTTGACAGTGAATGGTGAAACTAGCCTTGTAGGTACACTTGATGTAACAAGTAATACAACAATTGGTGGTACACTTGGTGTTACAGGTGCAACAACAATGTCATCTGCAACAGTTACCGGTACATTAAGCAGTGGTGCAACTTCAATGGCAAGTCTTGCTATCAATGGTGCAACATTAGGCACAAACAGATTAGCAGTCAATGGTGATGTCAACCTCGAAGGTGGATCTTCAGATCTTACAGTAGGTGGCACAAGCACATTTACTGGTTTGTCAACCATGAACGGTGGTCTAACATCAAATGGTACAACAAATCTGAATACTGGCGCAAATGCTACCGGAACAAATATTGGTAATGCTGCAAGTACAACAACAGTTCTTGGCACAACCAACATTAATACAACCGGAACAACGCAAACCACATTAGGTAGTTCTACAAGCCAAACAGTTATTGGTGGTGGTGCAGCAACAGCAAATGCTGAATTAACTATCAATGGACAAACTTCTGTTGTAAATAATAGTGCTGTTACAAGTGTTATTATCGGAGCAAATGCTAGCGGTGATGGTCTTGAAGTAAATGACAATGTAAACATTACAGGTGCAACCACAACCGGAACACTGAATGCAGGTACTTCAACACTTGGAACAACACAAACCGGTGCTTTGACAGTTGCTGGAGCAGGAAATGATCTTACAGTCGCAGATGATGCATTCATCGGTGACAATGTGTCATCAGCAAGTGCAACAGTAACCGGTAATACAAATACAGGTACTTTGACTTCAGGTCAGGCAACATTTAATAACTCAGGTGCGGCATCAACAGTTACCATTGCAAATGCTGGTGTTGGTCTTTCACTTGATGTAAATGGAAATGCTGATGTATCTGGTAATACAACAACCGGAACATTGAATGCAGGTACTTCAACACTTGGTACTACACAAACCGGTGCTTTGACAGTTGCTGGAGCAGGAAATGATCTTATAGTTGCAGACGATGTTACAGTTGGTGATGATCTTATCGTAACTGATAATGTATCTGCTGCAACTGCAACTATCACAGGTCTTACACAAAGCGGTTCAGCTAATGTAACTGGCAATACAACAACTGGTACATTGACTTCAGGTGCTGCAACATTTACTAATAATGCTCCAACTGCAACAGTGACAATTCAAAACACTGGTGCAGGTATTGAACTTGATGTTATTGGTAATACTAATGTTTCAGGAAATACAACAACCGGAACATTGAATGCAGGTGCAACAGCACTGGGTGCAACAACAACCGGTGCATTGACTACGACTGGTGCAACCGGAATCAATACAACTGGAATTGCAGCAACAACAATCGGTAGTGCTACTAGTGCGACTACTGTAGGTGGTACACTCGGTGTAACCGGTCTTGCAACCATGAGCAATGGTGCAACAGTCAATGGTGCTAACCTTGATGTTAATGCAGGCGCAACAATTGATGGTACAACATCCATCAACACAGGTGGTGGTGCAACAAATACTACAATTGGTAGTGGCACAAGTGCTACAACAGTAGGTGGTACACTTGGTGTAACTGGTGTAACAACCCTCACCGGCGCTCTTGATGCAAATGGTGGTGCTGCGATTGATGGCACAACAACCATCAACACAGGTGGTGGAGCAACAACAACTACAATTGGTAGCGCTACAAGTGCAACAACAGTAGGTGGCACACTTGGTGTAACTGGTGCAACAACAGTTGGTTCATTGACTTCAAATGGTGCTACAGATCTTAATACTACTTTGAATGTTGATGGTACGACAACAATGAATGCTGATGTGTTGATCCAAGATGGAAACTTCACAATTGAAGATGATCCAGGTAATAATGTCAGATTCTCTGTACAAAACACTACAGGTAATACAACCGTAGGTGGTACACTAAGCGTTGCTGGAACTACTACATTGACTGGTTTAACCACAATGAATGGTGGTGTAACTGCAAATGGTACTACTTCAATCAATGCCGGTGCAAATACAACAACAACAGCATTGGGTAATTCCACAGCAAAAACTACTATTCGTGGTGGTGGAGGTGGAGTTGATGATATTGATTTGATTGGTAATACAGAAGTTACTGGTAACCTCACTGTTTCCGGTGCTATTAGCATGGCATCATGGGCAGCTGCAAGTGCAGTGATCGGTGGTGGAAGTGCAACATTAGGTGCAGAATTGACAGTAAATAATGACTTGGCTGTTACAGGAAATACAACAACAGGTACATTGAATGCTGGTCAATCCACAATTGCTGGGGCTACAACAATAAATACAACAGGAACTGCAAATACCACAATTGGTAATAGTGGAAGCACTACAGCACTTGTAGGACCTACTAATATCAATACAACTGGTTCCGCTACAACAACAATTGGTAGTGGCACAAGTGGTACAGCAGTAGCTGGTACATTGGGTGTTACCGGTGCAACTACTTTGGCTGCAACCGGAATCACTGGTACAACCAATATCAATACAACAGGTGCTGGAGTAACTACCATTGGTAATTCTGCAAGTACAACAAATGTTGTTGGTGCTACCAATATCAATACAACAGGTACAGCAGCAACAGTTATCGGTAACTCAACAGGTGCAGGATCTGCAACAACAGTTCAAGGCTCACTTGATGTAACTGGAATAACTACACTTACCGGAGCACTCGATGCAAATGGTGGTGCTGATATTGCAGGTGGTTTGACAGTTTCAACAGGTAATATCTCAACAACAAATGGTTCAATATCTGCTGGTGGTGCTTCTGGTTCAGTCTCTGCAAATACAACTGTATTGGCAGGTACAACTGTCACTGCAGGTACTGGATTGATAGCAACCACAGGTGGTGTTACTTCCACAGCTGGTGGAGTTATTGTTAGAAATGCAGGTAATATCACAGTATCTGATGGAGCTCCTGGAACAACAAGATTTTCAGTTGCAGGTGCAACAGGAAATACTACCGTTGGTGGAACACTTAATGTCACGGGTGCAACTACATTGAGCAGTACTTTAGGTGCAGGTGCAACAACACTTGCTTCACTTGAAGTAGATGGAGCTGTAACTATTGATGATGCTAACAATTTCATTATACAAGATGCTTCAGTAACTCCAGTTACAAAATTTGAAGTTCTTGGTGGTAGTGGAAATACTACAATAGCTGGTACTCTTAATGTTGCTAATACAACAACACTTGCAACTGTAGATATTAATGGTGGCACAATAGACAATACATCAATTGGTGCTACAACAAGAAGCACAGGTGCGTTTACAACATTGGCAGCAAATGGCGCAACTACATTGACAAGCACTCTTGATGTATCAGGATTGTCAACACTTGCAACTGTAGATATTAATGGTGGCGCAATTGATGGAACATCAATCGGTTCATCATCAAGAAGTACCGGTGCATTCACAACATTGGCAGCAAATGGTGCAACAACATTGACAAGCACACTAGCTGTATCAGGTACATCAACATTCTCTGATGATGTAACATTAAGTGGTGGGACAACAGATCTTACAGTATCACTTGGTAATATAACTGCATCAGCAGGTAATATTACAGCCGGTGCTACAGTTCAAGGTTTTAATGTTAATGCTACAAATGATGTCACCGCAAGCAATAATATTACAGCAACAAATGGTAATATCACAGCTTCAACAGGTAATATCACATCTTCAACAGGTAATATCGCAGCAACATTAGGTAGTGTTTCAGCAGGTACAACAGTAACAGCTGGAACAGGACTGGTAGCTACAACAGGTGGTGTAACTTCAACAGCTGGTGGATTGACAATAAGAAATGCTGGTAATATTACTGTCTCTGATGGTGCTCCAGGTACTAGCAGATTCACAGTAGCTGGTGCTACCGGTAATACAGCAGTGGGTGGAACTCTAGCAGTTACAGGTGCCTCAACATTCTCAAGTGATGTGAACCTTTCTGGTGCGACAACTGATCTTACTGTAGGTGGCACACTCGGTGTAACTGGTGCGACAACTCTTGGTACATTGGCTGCAACTACTACCACAGCATCTACTCTCGCATTGAATGGAGCAGCAATTGGTGGTAATGTTTTGGCAGCAACAGGAAATGCAGCAATTAGTGGAACATTGAGTGCAGGTGCATCAACACTTAACTCAGCTACAATCACTAATAATGCAACTGTTGGTGGTACACTTGGTGTATCCGGTTTGTCAACCTTTACTGGTGGATTCATCACATCAGGTGCTGATATCAATGGTGGTTCAATTGATGGTACACCTATTGGAGCAGCAGCAACAAGTACAGGTGCATTCACATCATTGAGTGCAAGTGGTGCAACTAATTTGACTAATACACTTGATGTATCCGGTCAAACAACTCTTGCAGCAACAAATATTGTTGGTCTTACTAATATCAATACCGGTGCTTCAACAACTGCTACATCAATTGGTGGAGCAACAAGTGCTACAAATATTGGTGGTGCATTGAATGTATCAGGCATAACAACACTTACAGGTGCACTAGATGCAAATGGTGGCGCTGATATCGCAGGTGGTTTAACAGTATCTACAGGAGCACTAACAGTTTCCGGCGGTAATGTTATCATTAGCGGTACAAATGATCTTAGTGTTGGTGATGATGCAAATATCACCGGTGACTTGACTTCAGGTACAGGTGCATTTGGTGGTGCTTTGACAGGAGGTTCCGTATTGACAGCTGTTGGTAATGCCAATGTTACTGGTACATTTGATGTTGGTGGTTTGAGTTCACTTGCAAGTACAACCATTGTAGGTGCAGCAAATATCAATGCAACTGGAACTGCAGCAACAACGATTGGTAATACTGGTGCCGGAACAATCATTCGTGGTGGTACGGTTGCTACACCTGTGAGCATAGTAGGCAATACAACCTTAAGTGATAATCTTACTGTAACAGGTACTTCAACATTAACTGGCACAACTTCAACCGGTGTTTTGAATACTAACGGTGCAGTAAACATTAATACAGTTACTAGTTCAAGTACTGCTTCTACCAGCATTGGTAATACTACTGGAACAGTTACTCTCACAGGAAGTACAATTTCAATCGTTGGTGGAGCAGGAAGTACAACAGTTACTGGTGGACTAACAATTGGTTCAGGCAACTTGACCTTAAGCTCAGGTAGTGTAACTGCTCCTGGTGGAGTATCTACAAATGGAGGCGCTATTTCTTCAGGTACCGGTAGTATCAGTACAACTAGTGGAAACATTACCAGCACCAGTGGAAATATTTCTACTACAACTGGAACAGTAAGTGGTGAGTTAGTTTCCTTTGGCAGAATTAAGTCGACAGTTGTAACATGTGCTACCAATGCAGCAGTAAACGCCGCTATAGCAAATGGTGGAAGTGTTATTGAATACTCTTCAGGTTCAAATGATATTGATCCAACTTTGTGGTCAAATGGTGTTGATGGGCAAATAATTTTTGTTTTGGCACAGAATGTTGCACAGACATCACCCGATATCGAATTAGATGAAGTTTCAACATTCGTGAGAATCGGCGGTACTTGGTATCAAACTTCAAACTAATTTGAATTTGATAAGATTAATAAAGCGACCACTTCGGTGGTCGCTTTTTTTTTGCACTTGGAGGAATTTCATGCACATGGTATATTGCCAAAAAGTCACTGGGGATTCCTTTTTAATTTCATCACAGAATAGTATGCTTTTAAGAATCAAGTTATTGACATATATCGCCATTGCTTGTATGTTATGCCATTATTCAGTTCATGCACAACTTGTCAGCCAATGGCAGAATATGTCATCCATGTATGCTGTGAGTGCACTTACAAGTGCGAAAGACATCATCTATGCAGGAACAAAAGGGGGTATATTTTCTTATGATACAAAGAGTGGTTCCACAGAATATTGGCGCGTGAGTGATTCCACTTTGCTCACTTCCACAATCACGGCAATTGCTTATGATTCATCAATGCATACCATTTGGGCGGGCGCTGAAAATGGTGCAATAGTCATCTTTGATATTCAAAACAAATCATGGACAAGTATCACTGCAATTCTTACTGCTCAACCACAAGGAATCGCTTCAAAACGCATCCGCACATTCGCCTTTCATAAAGGCATAATCTATTGCGCCGGTGATTTTGGCATCATGAAATTCCAAGGCACCATTCCGGGTGATTGGATTAAATTCATTGGTACGATTCCCAGCGGTACATCCATTGGAAGTTTGGCAATACTGCAA
>JBEEPK010000005.1:0-55843 GCA_041191145.1 Bacteroidota bacterium | reverse complement strand
ATTCAAAAGAATCAGCATTCTCAGACCATCATTATTGCTTGGAAAGCGTAGAGAATTTAGACTTGGAGAGAAAATCGGGATGACTTTCAGTGCGATTTTTCCTTTTTTCTTGGTCGGACCATTAAAGCGATATCGACCAATTCAAGCGGATACGGTGGCTAAATGTTTGTTATATCGTTCAATGTCCGATAATGAAGACATGATGATATTCGAATCCGAAGAAATCAAGACATATACCACATTAACCATCAATTTTTGATATGATACTCGATATTCATGAATTTGATCGCATCCATGTAGTCGGTGATCGTGTATTGATCAAACCAAGACCCGAGGATGAACAAACGCGGTCAGGCTTGTTTTTGCCTCCGGGCATAGAAGAACAGGAAGTGGCAGCAAGCGGTTATATCATTAAGGTTGGTCCGGGATTTCCCCTGGCCTCGAATCAAGAACAAGAATCTTGGAAATATACTGATGAAGAAGTGAAGTATATTCCACTTCAGGCAAAAAATGGTGATTTGGCAGTGTATTTGAGAAAACAGGCAATCGCAATTCAATTCAATGATCAGCAATATGTGATTGTGCCTCAACATGCCATTCTGATGCTGTACAGAGATGATGGACTCTTTGATGCATGATGGTATCTACACATAATTCTGTACATTATCACACTGAATTTCCTCATATATATATTGCATGAAAAGTACCACTATCATAAAAGAAGAAGAATTGGGTAAAGATCCCGAAGTGGATCTTGCACTCCTATTGTCAGAATGCAAAAAGAGTTTGTCCAAAGTGGATGAAGATCTCATTACAAGGGCATTCAATTTTTGCGTGGAAATTCATAAGAATGACAAAAGAGCTGATGGGAGACCGTATTATTCGCATCTTTTAGCAACTGCATTGATTGTGGTTCGCGAGATTCCACTTGATGATATATCAGTTGCCGCGGCTTTATTGCATGATGTGGTGGAAGATCATGAACCTCGTGTTTCTCTTTCCGATATCCGCAGGGATTTTGGGGATACGATTGCTGAAATCGTGGATGGCGTTACAAAGATTCGGGATATTTCAAAAAGCAAGGAAATCACCCGCGCGGAAAGTTATCGCAAGTTATTACTCTCGCTCGTGAATGATGTGCGTGTGATTTTGATAAAGTTTGCCGATCGACTTCACAATATGCGAACGCTTGATCATTTGTCACCTGAAAGCAGAAAGCGCATAGCCAATGAAACAATGGAAATCTATGCTCCATTTGCACATCGCTTTGGGCTTGGTTCCATCAAATGGGAATTAGAAGATCTGGCTTTCAAACATTTGGACAGAGAGCATTATGATGAAGTGAAGAATGGCTTGAAGAGCACTCGCAAGGAGCGTGAGGATTTCATCAATGCTTTTATAGCTCCCATTGCCGAAAGACTCACTGCAAATCACATTCAATTTGAAATCTCTGGCAGGCCAAAACATATTTATTCCATCTTCAATAAAATGCGGGTTCAAGAAAAGCGCATAGATGAATTATATGATTTGTTTGCCATTCGGATCATTCTCGACACCGATGATAAAAATGAAAGTTTCTTTGTCTATGGAATCGTATCTGAGATTTACACACCAGTTCCGGAACGATTCAAAGACTATATTTCTGTCCCAAAGAAAAACAACTATCAATCGCTTCACACAACCGTGATTAGCAATGATGGGAAGCGTGTTGAAGTGCAGATTCGCACTCGCTCCATGCATGAAATTGCTGAAAAAGGTGTGGCTGCGCACTTTAATTATAAAGCTCAATCGCTCGGCAAAAAGATTTCATTTGGCGGTAAAGATCTCGAGGAATGGGCCAATTGGATGAGAGATGTTTTTGATAATGCAAGCGGTGGCGATGAAGCGGTACAACAATTGCTTGAAAGTTTCAAACTCAATCTGTATCAGCAAGAAATTCAAGTGTTTACGCCCAAAGGCGAATTGCGTGTGCTTCCGGTGAATTCAACACCTGTGGATTTTGCATTCGATATTCATTCTGCGATCGGATTACATTGCATTGGGGCAAAAGTGAATGGTCGCATTGTCTCGCTCGACTATAAACTGCAAAATGGCGAGCAAGTGGAAATCATCACTTCGAAGAATCAGACTCCCAATCGGGATTGGGAACGATTTGTTACCACGCATAAAGCAAAACAGGGAATCAAAAAGTATTTGAATGAGGAAAAGCGCAAACTCACTGCCGAAGGGAAGGAAATTTGGGAGAAAAAATCCAAGAAAGCTGGTCTGCATATCGATGAAGATCAATTGGAGAAGATTATTCTTTCACTTCGTTTCGAGCATCGAGGTGATTTCTATCATAAACTCGCAACCGGTGAAGCAAACCTTGATCTGACTTTGGCGCTCATCAAAGAAAAAGTAAAGCCGGGTGCTCGCGAACAAGAGATTCAGCAAGCGGATTATTCCACTGATGAAGTATATAAGGCAGTTAGAGGTGATGCCTCAAATGGCGTATTTATCATTGGTAGTCCCGAAACCTCCAAAGGTATTCTCTATGATTATGCAAAATGTTGCAATCCTCTTCCCGGAGATCATATCATAGGTCTTGTTTCAACCGGAACCGGCATTAGAGTGCATCGAAAAACATGTAGAAATATCATGGATTTGATTGAAAAGAGAGATGGTCGCATCATGTCTTTGCAATGGGCTTCTGTCCAACAAGGAGAGTATATCGCGGCAATTTCACTTGAAGGTGAAGATCGAGCAGGTTTGCTGAATGAAATCACAAATGCAATTGTAGGTTTTAACAATACGAATATTCGAAGCGTGAATATCAATGCAGCCGGAACACATTTTAAAGGTTTGGTCACAGTCTTTGTAAAGAATACAGAGCATCTGCATCGTATTTTCGACCGATTGCGAAAAATCAAAGGTATTTCTTCCATTGAGCGTTTTGAAGGCTGATTCATATCTTTCAAGTGTTTTTCATAATTTAGCCCATTCTATTTTACTGTTTGTATAAGGTGTCTCATGGCTATTCAAGGCGCATTCAATTTCAAAACATGGATTGATGAACATCGGCATGTACTTAAGCCACCGGTTGGAAATGCAACTGTGTATCAGGATACGGAATTCATCGTGATGGTTGTGGGCGGACCGAATTCCAGGAAAGATTATCACTACAATGAAGGTGAAGAATTTTTCTATCAACTTGAGGGAGACATTACCGTCAAAATCATAGATGATGGAAAACAGAGAGACATTCACATCAAGGAAGGCGATATTTTTCTGCTCCCACCGAGAACACCACATTCACCACAGCGTGGTCCGAACACTGTTGGATTAGTCATGGAACGCAAGCGTAATGACAATGAATTGGACGGATTTATGTGGTTCTGTGAATCTTGTACTTCAAAGCTATATGAGGAGTACATCCCCGTGAATGATATCGTGAAACAATTGCCTCCGATTTTTGAAAGATTTTACGGTTCACTTGAACATCGCACCTGCAAGCAATGTGGTAATGTGATGGAACCACCGCCAAAATTATCATGAAATATATCGCATTGGACTTCGGAAATTCGCGTGTAAAATGCTATGCGCAAGGCCCTCAATTATTGGGGGCTTTTGCATATTCAACCTCGGAGTGGGATTCAGAATTGCTTTCCACCATTATAAATCATGTTCAAAAAGATGAATGTTTGATTGGGATTTCATCAGTACATCCTGCGATGGACCAGCAATTCAATCAGATCTTGGATGAAATTCCGAACTTGAAGCATATTCGTACGAAATCTTTGCTCATAAATTCCGGAATCATTGATTTTTCAGAAATCACGGGTATGGGTGAAGACAGAATGCATGGACTGTTTGGCGCTTTAACCCAATGTAAAGCCCCGCTCATCACAATAGACTGCGGCACGGCAATTACTTTCAATATTCTCGATGCAGAACATAAATGTCTTGGTGGATCAATCATGCCCGGTCTTTCCACGATGTATGAAGCCCTGGGAACAGTTACAGCTGGATTACCAAAATTGGCTCCAAATCCCACAATCTCTTGCTCCGGAACGAATACACATGATGCAATTCATGTGGGTATTTCATCTGCAATTTCCGGTGCAATAATCAAATATCTCGGTCAATTTCCGGATTTCTCATTTTGCATTTTTGGTGGAGATGCTGAAGCAATTTTGGAAATCATGGACTCTAATTCCAAAAAACGCCTTCAATTCAAACCAGATTCCATAGGTCAAGGAATCTTAAAAGTGCTTGTTCTATAAAAAGATTCAAATCGCTGAAAAGTTTTTCTTGTGTGAATACCTAAAAACTCATACTTTCGCAGTTCTCATTACGAGAGAACAGTTCATCAATTCATCGACTGTACAAGTATGTTCGCAGTAGTAGAAATAGCAGCCCAGCAATTCACGGTTAGGCCAACCGATACATTGACAGTTCCACTGTTGGATGCGGAAATCGGCTCAAGTGTAGAATTCGGAAATATCCTTCTTGGTGGCGAAGAATCCAATGTAATGATTGGAGACCCTTATGTTAGTGGTTCCGTCAAAGCAACTGTCATTGCGCATGGCAAAGGCGACAAAATTCTTGTCTTCAAGAAAAAACGTCGTAAGGGCTATCGCAAATTGAATGGACATCGTCAGCAATACACGCAAATTCAGATTAATGATATCAAGCTCGGATAAGGAGTTATAGAATGGCACACAAAAAAGGAGCCGGATCTACCAAGAACGGCCGTGACTCGAATTCCAAACGACGTGGTGTGAAGCGTTTCGGCGGTCAAGTAGTATCTGCCGGCAGTATTCTCATTCGTCAATGCGGAACCCGTTTTCATCCGGGAAACAATGTAGGATTGGGTAGAGATTACACATTGTTTTCACTCGTGGACGGTGTAGTGAAATTTGAGCGTAAAGATAGCACGCGACTCAAGGTTTCCGTTTATCCAAACGCAACCGCATAAGAAGTATACGTATCTTCAAGCCCCAATGCATTGTAGCATCGGGGCTTTTTTTATTTGGAAAAAAAGATGCTTTCAGTTCATATCATGAAATGCGGAGAAATATCAGGTGTATTGCCTGTATATGCTACTGCAGGTTCTGCCGGAATGGATATCACCGCTGCACTTGCGGAGCCGATGATATTGGAACCTGGTGCAATCGTCATGATTCCAACAGGAATTGCCATTGCTCTTCCGCAAGGATTTGAATGTCAGGTTCGTTCACGAAGTGGCCTAGCTGCAAAGCATGGAATCTTTGCTTTGAATGCACCGGGCACGATTGACTCCGATTATCGCGGTGAAATCAAAGTGATTCTAGCCAATTCTGGCAAAGCATCATATGCGATTCAACCCGGTGAGAGAATAGCTCAACTCGTGATCGCACGGTATGAAACTGTGCAATGGGAACTCGTGGATTCACTTGATGAAACTGAAAGAGGAACTGGTGGATTTGGCAGTACAGGAACTTTATAATTTTTCTTTTTGCCATATCACAAAATACCCTTACATTTGCAATCCTGTTGTTTATATCATTCTGTGCAATTAACACATGGCAAAGAAGCAGACATTCGGCGACAAAATGAGCAAAAAGGCTGCGGCCACAAGCATCAATGTTCGCGTTATAAAACCTTATCACACTGATAAGGGAAATATGAAATACCTCGAGCGCTTCGTGAAGATCGGGGATTTATCAGAAGTTGATAAAATTGACATTAATAGATAATCACATGAAAAAGAATCTTCATCCCTATTATCATCAGGTCGAGATTGTCATGACAGACGGTACAGTCTATCATACTCGTTCCTGCTATAAAAGCGATCGCATGGTACTTGAGATTGATTCCAAGAGCCATCCATTCTTCACAGGTAAGCAAATGCTTGTGGATACAGCCGGTCGTGTTGAGCGTTTCAATAAGCGCTTTGAAAAAACTAAATCAATGAAAACTCAACCTGTTAAGGAAGATTAATCATGAGACAACAACCATTGAATGCGGTCAATAATCCTTTTTTGACCAATAATCGCAATAAAAGAACACCAAATAAGAAGAAAGTCAATCCAATGGGTCAAAGCCGAGTGATTGATTATCTAGAGCCAAAAGCATTGCAGAGATTCATCAATGATCAAGGCAAAATTCTTCCTCGTCGCATCACAGGTGTTACTGCTATTCAACAGCGTCAAATTGCTCTTGCAATCAAATATGCTCGTCATTTGGCATTGATGCCATTTGTGAGCCAAGATGTTCGCTAAGAGAAAACGTGAAAATTTATTGAAGGACATGATTAATTCATGTCCTTTTTTTATTTTGACCCTCCCTATTCTATCGGGAACACAATGTAATTATGTCTGAATTTGAAAAAGCACATATTCCTCAAGCAGAAATCACTCCATTAAGTAGAAGTCAATACTTTGAATTGAGTAAGCATACATCTATTCAATATTTGATGTATTCCATTTTAACCATTGTAATAGTAGCATTCCTGCATATCATTATTGCAATGCCATTGATGGATATGTTTTTTACAAAATTCATGCATGCAGATGTTGCTTCTAGTGGTGAGATACTTGAATATCGAATTGCTGAGGGTGCACCAAAAGATGAGGTTATAACGAATCTCTTTACGAATTGGGGCATCATTGAGCGTATGGCCGGTGCGGAAAACGAGATGGGCAGAAGGCGTATGGCTCGTTATCTATTTAATCCCACTCTGGCGCTATTGCCATTGGTTGTATTCATTGGATTTGGTCTCAGTACTTATTTCGCTGCATTTCTACCCAAGAGCATTGGATTGCTCAGGCAAAAGATACAACGCGAAATCATGAATATGCTCGATACGATATCTATCTCATTGTACGGTGAGCATACAGATGAAGAAATCATGCATTTGCGAAATAGAGTCATGGAAGCCGATATTAGGGATTTACATGATCTTGCAAAAGAGTATAAAATTACTGTTGATGAAGTGAAAAACTTGCAAGGAGCCTTGCTTTGGCAAGAAGCTACTAGTCCTTTTGAAATATTCATGCGAACACAAGTTGCATTGCAATTTTATATGCGATCTTATTTTTCCATACAATATGCCAATGCAATATTAGGAATGGTATACATGGGAGCCGCAGTTCTGATCATTATCATCGGTATTCGAGGCTTGAAATTTATTCCATCAAGTGAGCCTTCAATTATTTTGTTTGCACTAAGCCTTGAATTCATTTTGTTGATCGTGTATGCTGTGATGCTCATTTTCTCACCAAAAGAAGATGATAGAGAGCAATCTCATTCCTCAAATGATGGAGCTGGTATTTTCTCCATATTGGGAGGGAATGCTCAGGATACAGGAGCCAGAAATGCTGAAGTGGAATCACTGTTAAAGATTTTCATGACACAACCACCTGATTCTAAGAAGAAGTAAACCGTCCACAAGACGGTTTTTTTATTGGAACCATGATTGCCTGATATTCGTTATCGGACTATCATTTATAAGGAACAATCAATCATGCAACAACTCATGAAACTCCCGGCTTTATTTGCAATAATTGGATATATGCTCATGTCAACAATCGGATGTACGGCACAGGATCGTACTGTTCCAACAGGAACTGTTCATCAATTCAAAGTAAAGACCATTGATGGAACCGAAAAGTCATTATCAGAATATAAAGGTCGCGTACTCCTAATTGTGAATGTAGCATCAAGATGCGGTTATACAAGTCAATATGCAGATCTTGAAGCATTGAACAAATCACATGCATCGAAAGGACTCAGCATTCTCGGATTTCCTGCAAATAATTTTGGTGGACAAGAGCCCGGGACGAATGCAGAAATCAAAGAATTTTGTTCTACAAAATTCAATGTTACTTTCGACATGTTTGAAAAAATATCCGTGAAAGGTGGAGACAAGCATCCACTCTATGCATATCTCACTTCAGGTGGTGGCAATGGCGATTTATCAGGAGAAGTTGGTTGGAATTTTGAGAAATTTCTTGTTGATAAAAATGGAAGAATCGTTAAACGCTTCAAATCAGGAACTGATCCACTTTCCGAAGAATTGATCAAAGCGATTGAAGCAGAAGAAGCAAAGTAAAGTATAATATTGGGGGCTGATCATTCAAACAACTCTTGATTGTTTTGGCCTTCTTTTCCAAAATGTTTGTAGCACAAGGCTGTTGCCTCACGACCTCTTTGCGTTCTCTGAAGAAATCCCTGTTGAATCAAAAAGGGTTCATAGACCTCTTCCAAAGTTCCGGCTTCTTCACCAACCGCAACTGCCAAAGTACCCACTCCTACAGGACCTCCATTGAATTTGTCAATGATGGCTAGCAGAATGCGCTTGTCCATTTCATCAAGACCATATTCATCCACTTCCAATGCAGAAAGTGCTATATGAGCAATCTCTTTCGTGATTATTCCTTTGCCTTTTATCTCCGCAAAATCTCTGGTCCTTCTCAGCAATCTATTCGCAATTCTCGGTGTACCTCTGGATCTTCGAGAAATTTCTTGAGCTCCATCTTCATCAATTGGGACATTCAAGATATTCGCAGATCGCACAATCACATGATAGAGATCTTGATGAGAATAATAATCCAATCTGCTTACAACGCCAAAGCGTGAACGAAGGGGAGCGGTAAGTAATCCCGCACGAGTTGTAGCACCAACCAAGGTGAATCGCGGGATGGTGATTTGCACGGAGCGTGCTGCGGGACCCGATTCAATCATGATGTCCAATACATAATCTTCCATCGCTGAATACAGATATTCTTCAATCACGGGAGATAGTCTGTGTATTTCATCAATGAACAGAATATCGCCCTCTTTCAGATTTGTGAGAAGACCGGCAAGATCACCTGGCTTTTCCAATACAGGTCCAGATGTTGTTTTGATCTCAGCCCGCATTTCATGTGCGATGATATGGCTGAGCGTGGTTTTTCCCAAACCCGGAGGGCCAGTCAACAATACATGATCTAATGCTTCGCCTCGATTTCTCGCAGCTGCAATAAATACCTTCAAATTATCGACGATTTTTGCTTGCCCGGTGAAATCATCAAATGAAGAAGGTCGCAGTGTGATGTCTGTTTCATCTTCATGTGAGCGTTGATTGCTAACAATGTCTGATTGCCTGTCTATTTGTTTTGCCATGACGAGTAGATTAATTATTTGTCAGAATGACTCTTGTCCTTTGCTTTCACTCATCGGATTGCTAATTTCCAATCAAATCGAGCATTGAGAGTGCAAAATATAACTTCACAATGCCATCCTAAAGTTTTTTTGTTTTGGTGTGTCCGCAATGTCTTTTCTTCGAGTATCTCGGCTTGTCACCATTGAACGACATATCGCTGAAGAACAAGAATTTCATCCTTCAGCTACAGGGGAATATTCCAGATTATTACGAGATCTGACTCTCGCATTGCGCATCATTGCTCGTGATGTTCGAAGAGCCGGATTGAATGATGTACTTGGCATCACAGACTCCATGAATGTGCATGGTGAAACAGTCAAGAAACTCGATGAATTCGCGAATGAAGTCATCTTTCGCGCTATGGATCATGGTGGACATCTCTGCGTTATGGCTTCTGAAGAATCTGAAG
This sequence comes from Bacteroidota bacterium, assembly GCA_041191145.1. Classification (GTDB taxonomy): domain Bacteria; phylum Bacteroidota; class Ignavibacteria; order Kapaibacteriales; family UBA961; genus UBA961. Next base: position 46,268 of record JBEEPK010000005.1, on the reverse strand, counting down.
GCATCATTAAAATCCCAGATGAATATGCAAAAGGGAAATATGTGTTGCTTTTTGATCCTTTGGATGGTTCTTCAAACATCGATGTAAACACAACCATTGGTACCATCTTCTCGATTTATCGCCGACTCGATCCTCAATCAACGGAAGATGGAGATGAGCGCGATGTTCTACAACCCGGATATAAACAAGTTGCCGCGGGTTATGCATGCTATGGCAGTGCAACCACATTGGTCTATACTTCCGGACATGGAGTTGATGTATTCACCTATGATCAAACCATCGGTGATTTTCTTCTCACACATGAAAAAGTTCGCATGCCGAAGCAAGGCAAAATCTATAGTGTGAATGAAGGCAATTATGGATTGTGGTCAGATGGTATGAAACGCTATGTTGATCATCTGAAAAAACAAGAGAATGGAAAACCATATTCTCTTCGATATATTGGAACCGCAGTTGCTGATATTCACCGTACTTTGCATTATGGTGGCATTTTCATGTATCCTGCTGATAGCAAATATCCGAATGGTAAATTGCGCTTGCTCTATGAATTGAATCCACTTGCTATGATCATCGAACAAGCCGGCGGGAGAGCAACTGATGGTATGAATAGAATTCTGGATATCATTCCAACGGATATTCATCAGCGTGCGCAGGCATTCATGGGATCAGAACTGGATGTGCTCGAAGCGGAATTATTCGTTAATGGAAATCATTCCTGATTATCTCCACAAGAGTGATGAATCTCCATAACTCAAAAAGCGATATTCATTGCCTAGTGCTGATTGATATGCTTTTTTCCAGCGTTCAATTCCAAGAAAAGATGAAACGAGAAAAAGCAGAGTACTCTCCGGTTGATGGAAATTCGTGATCAATCCCTCAATCAAACCCCATGTATATCCCGGAACAATCATCAATTGTGTTTGACCCTCAATCACTTTGAGTGCATGTTCATTCATCCAGTGTAGAATTGCACGGAATGATTCCTTGGGCGACACCGCATGTTCAAATAATGCATAAGCATCCCATTGACCGAGTGAGAATCGCCCCGTTTTCCATGCAGGAAATTCCGGATTACATAGTCCTACACCGAACCAATACAGCGATTCCATCGTGCGACAGGATGTTGTTCCAACAGCAATGCATGCACCTCTGTGCTCTTGCGAAAAGAAAGCAATGCATGATTCAATCACTTCCTTTCTTACGATGATTTTCTCTGGATGCATTGAGAATTCATCTACTTCTTCTGCATCAAATGGTTTGAATGTGCCGAGTCCGACATGTAATGTCAATTCTTCGATAAGAATATTTTTATTCTTCAATTCTTCAAACACTTTATCCGTGAAATGCAAACCTGCAGTTGGTGCTGCAACAGATCCTTCGTCTTTTGCATAGACAGTTTGATATCGCTCTTCATCTTCCTCCTTTGCTTCTCTGTTCAGATATGGTGGAAGTGGAATCTTGCCGATTTCTTCGAGAATTTCCGATAGAGTTTGATCGTCTTTCCATTGCAATCTCACTACTGCATCCATTCCATGTTTTTCGAGAACTTGAATTCGTAAATCACATTGCTCATCGAGTGATTGCAGCATCATTCCTGCTATGATTTTCTTTCCACCGATGATACATTTCCAATCGCTTTGTCCGATATGCAGCATTGCATCGGCCGGGGCGCCCAGAGCCGGTTCATTAAGCAGTACTTCAGCCATTCCACCGCTTTCTTTTTTGCAGTGAATGCGTGCATGAATGACTTTGGATACATTCACGAATATTAAGGAATCAGTCGGTATCAATGCGGAAATATCATGGAAATACGCATGCCTTGGAATATCTTCACCTTTGGGCATGATGAGTAATTTGCTTTGATCTCTTTCCGGCAAGGGATGCAAAGCGATGCGATCTTCGGGAAGATCATAATTCACGGTTTTGGGATCAAAGTTCTGTTTCATGTTATCGTAAAAAAAAGCCCTGAAAAAATCAGGGCTTACATATAATGACATGTATTATATCTTATGAGCAACCGCTTGTGGTTCCACAGTCTTCGCAGACGGTACAAGAACCATTTCTCTTCACGCGCATTGAGCTACATGTTGAGCATTGCTCACCGGTATATCCTTTAGCTTTGGCCTCAAATATCTTTTGTGTGCCATTGCCTGCGCTTACTTTGACTTTTGCCATGGCACTTGCCATTGCAGGTTCAGTTGCTTCGATTACTTTCTTTGAAACAGAAGCGGAAAGAACAGGATTGCCTGCAGGTGATTTTGTTTTTGCATCTTCGTCTACTGCTTGGACATGTACGAAATCTGTACGGTTCAAATAATCATAACCAAGTGAGCGGAAGATATAGTCGAGAACGGATGTTGCATTTTTGATTGCATCATGACCTTGTACGGGACCTGCCGGCTCAAAGCGTGTGAAGGTAAAGGTATCAACCAATTCTTCAAGTGGAATGCCATATTGCAATGCTTTGGAGGCCAATACCGCAAAGCAATTGAGAAGTCCTTTAAATGATGCGCCTTCTTTGTACATGTCGATGAAAATCTCACCGAGTGTTCCATCTTCAAATTCTCCTGTACGGAGGAAGACTTTATGTCCACCAACATTACCTTCACGAACAAAACCACGACGCTTTTTGGGTAATCTTCTGCGTTCTGCTCTGTGATACACTCTCTCCACGATGCGCTCTTGGACTTCTTTTGGTCCTTGAGTTTCATCAAGTGTATGTTCATCGCCGAGAAGAATTACTTCATCGAGATCTTCATCATTGGATGCATTGAGTGGTTGAGACAATTTGGAGCCATCACGATAGAGCGCAATCGCTTTCACGCCTGTATTCCATGCTTCATGATACACTTCGCCGATCTCAGTCACTTTTGCATCAGCAGGCATATTCACTGTCTTTGAAATTGCACCGGAAATAAATGGCTGAGCTGCAGCCATCATGCGCACATGAGCCATGTGTTGGATATAACGCTTGCCTTTTTTACCGCATTTGTTAGCACAGTCGAAAATTGCAAGGTGCTCATCTCTGAGATGTGGAGCGCCTTCGATGGTCATCGTTCCGCAGATATAATCATTAGCCGCTTCGATCTCTGCTTTGGTATAACCCAATGCCTTGAGCATGTCAAAGGAATAATCATTCAATTGATCATCAGTAAAGCCGAGTGACTTGCAGAATTCTTCACCGAATGTCCATTTATTGAATGCGAATTTGACATCAAACACATTATCCAATTGACTATTGACTGCTTCAATCTTCTCATCGGTAAAGCCTTTTTCTTTGAGACTTTGACGATTAATCGCAGGGCATCCGATCAGTGTGCCATGTCCTTTGCAGTATTTCTCGATTTCATCAATTTGTGCATCGGTATAACCCAAATTCACGAGTGCTTTATGCACGGATTGATTCACGATCTTGAAATATCCGCCACCTGACAATTTTTTGAATTTAACGATTGCAAAATCAGGTTCGATACCGGTTGTATCACAATCCATTACGAGTCCGATTGTTCCTGTTGGTGCGATTACGGAAACTTGAGCATTGCGATAACCGAATTCCTCGCCGAGTGCAAGGGCCTTATCCCAAGCTTGTTGGGCTGCAGTGATCAAATCTTCTGAAACGAATGTTGGATCAATTCCCATTGGGAAAATAGTAAGGGCTTCATAATCTGCATTCGCTGAATTATATGCCGCCAAACGATGATTGCGAATCACGCGAAGCATATGGTCTTTATTTGCTTCATAGCGAGGGAATGGCTTGACATCGCGCGCCATTTCAGCACTTGCTGCATAGGATTCACCAGTCATGATTGCAGTGATCGCACCGCACATTGCCAATGCCTCAGGTGAGTCATAGGGAATGCCATTGATCATAAGGATGGTACCAAGATTTGCATAACCCAAACCGAGTGTACGGAAATCATAACTGCGTTGAGCAATATTCTTGGATGGGAAATGTGCCATCAATACGGAAATCTCGAGAACGATGGTCCAAAGACGAGTCGCATGACGGAAATCATCAATACGGAATGCACCTTCTTCATTGATAAATGTACCGAGATTCAAGCTTGCAAGATTACATGCTGTATCATCGAGGAACATATATTCAGAACATGGATTTGAGCCATTGATTCTACCATCAACCGGACATGTATGCCATTCATTGATGGTTGTATCATATTGGAGTCCGGGATCAGCCGATTGCCATGCACTGAGATTGATTTTATTCCAAAGATGGCGCGCTTTCACGGTGCGTGCAATACCTTTGCTTGTGCGCCATGTAAGATTCCAGTCCTCATCATTCTCAACTGCTTTCATGAAGGCATTTGTCACGCGGACTGAATTGTTTGAATTCTGTCCGCTGACGGTGACATATGCTTCTGATTCATAATGTGTGTCGAATGTCTCAAAATTGAGTGAGGTAAATCCTTGCTCAACAAGAGAAAGAACACGGAAAATATAACTCATCGGAACACCGCGATGCAATGCATTTTGGATGAGCGTATTTAATTGATCATTGATTTTGCGATCTGCGCCATTGGCAACAGCTTCTTCAACGATGGCTTTCAAAAATGTGGACGACACTTTGGAGCCCGCAACGAGGGATGCTACTTTGTCCTCTTCGCGAGCTTTCCATTCGATAAATTCCTCTATATCTGGGTGATCGATATCGACAATCACCATTTTGGCCGCACGCCTTGTAGTTCCTCCCGATTTGATTGCTCCGGCCGCCCTGTCGAAGATCTTGAGGAAACTCATTAGACCGGAAGAGTTGCCTCCACCGGACAATTTCTCGCCCTTGCCACGCAAATTCGAAAAGTTCGAACCGGTGCCTGAGCCATATTTGAAGATACGAGCTTCGCGAGTCACGAGATCGAAAATGCCGCCTTCATTCACCAAGTCATCGCTGACAGACTGAATAAAGCAAGCATGCGCCTGTGCACGAGAATATGCATCTTGTGAAAGTGTCAATTTTCCGGACTTGGGGTCCACATAGTGATGACCCTGAGCACTTCCGGTAATGCCATATGCAAAATGAAGACCGGTATTGAACCATTGCGGTGAATTCGGTGCAGACATTTGCTTGAGAAGCATATATGAAATCTCATCATAAAATGCTTCAGCATCTTTCTTGGAATCAAAATATCCGTGCTTCTCACCCCAATGTCTCCAGCATCCAGCCAAGCGATGCACCACTTGTTTGATGGATGATTCAGGACCGGTGACCTGCTCGCCATTTTCATTCAATTGAGGAGTTCCATCGGAATTGAACTGAGGAACACCCGCTTTGCGAAAGTACTTTTGAGCCAGAATGTCGGTAGCCACTTGCGACCATTGAGCCGGGACTTCTATATTATCCATCTGGAATACGGTGGAACCATCCGTATTGCGCAATACAGATGAACGCATGGTATATTCAACTTGGTCAAATGGACTCTGTCCCGCCTGGGTAAAGCGTCGCACTATATTCATGAGAGTGCCTCTTTAAAAAGGTGTTTTTTGAGGTAATATGCTGCTTTCGGATTGGGGAAATCCGGTGCGCAAATTACAGAAAAAACTAGAATCACAAAATGGATTCTCTATGTTATCAAATAGAAATTTCAAATACTTATAGCGGTATGGCGTATTCCCGCGAATTTCATCTTCGGTGATGTGCTGTGGGGGGCATAACACCAAAATTTCCTCACCCAGTTCCAAGAGAATCGGATCAATTCAATCTTCCAAGCGGTAGATTTTTGTCATTTGGGGGAGGCAATTTCTTTATGCTGCTTTGCCGTGATTCAAAACTACATTTTTGACTTACATGAACAATACTTGTGGAAAACTTTTGCGAATGTGAACAAGAATATTTGACTTGCTTCAAAATGTCTATTTCATGCGGGTTACAGAGCTTTTACTACTCAACTGACTGCATGATTTCGTGATAGGTTTTTGAGTGTTTTTTTTTGTTGTTTAACCATGGGAAATCTTCGATTGTTTTGTTCGTCTTTGGGGCGTGTTTTTCGTAGATTTACGCAAGATTTAATGGGTATTTTCAGGTATGCACATGTTTTATAGAATCAGTGTTTTTTCCATTATGCTTTGTGCATTGTTGGCTTGGGAATTTCCCATGCATGCTCAACAATTTGGAAAAAACAAGGTTCAATACAGAGATTTCTCCTGGAAATTCATCAAGACCAAGCATTTCGATGTGTACTTTCATGAGGAAGGGGAATATCTAGCTCGTTATGCGGGAATTCATGCCGAAAGAGCACTTGCTTCGATTCAAGATAGATTGAAATATTCCATCTCAAAAAGAATCTCTCTGATTGTGTATAATTCACACAATGATTTTCAGCAAACGAATGTTGTTGGCGATTTTATGCCCGAAGGCGTGGGCGGTGTCACTGAATTATTCAAGAATCGAGTGACGCTTCCTTTTGAAGGTCGCTATGATCAATTCAGACATGTGATTCATCATGAACTTGTGCATGCAGTAATCAATGACATGTTTTATGGTGGCTCAGTGCAGAGCATGATTTCGAATAATATACGCACTGAATTGCCTCTTTGGATGAATGAAGGATTTGCCGAATATGAGGGAAATGGTGGTTATGACACGAAAACAGACATGTTCATGCGTGATATAGCAATGAGTGAGTATATAAAGGGTTTTGATAATCTCACCGGATATTATGCATATCGTGGCGGACAAGCATTTTATTGGTATGTGGCTGAAAAATATGGTGAAAGAAAAATCGGTGAATTATTGAATAGACTTCGTGCTTCGGGCACTCTTGAAAATGCATTCAAGGGATCATTTGGTAAATCAGTTGAGGATTTCTCTGAGGAATGGGTCAGGGAAATGAAGAAGAAATATCTACCGGATCTTGAGAAGTTTGAGAATCTGGATGATATGGCTATTCGCATCACAAATCACAAAAAAGATCAGAGTTTTTATAATTCCTCGCCCGCTCTCTCTCCATCGGGAGATACGCTCGCTTTCATTTCCAATCGTGATGGACAATTCGGTGTTTTTCTCATGCAATTGAATGCGAAAGTCAAAGAACCAATTGAATTGATTAGCAGTGGAAGAGCGGTGGACTTTGAGGAATTGAATATTCTTACGCCGGGAATATCTTGGTCGCCAAATGGAAAAAAGATTGCGATCTCGGCAAAGTCAGGCGGAGAAGATGCACTCTATATCGTGGATGTGCAGTCAGGTGATTATGTAAAACATGAATTCGGCATCAAGACCGTGACTTCAGCAATTTGGTCTCCCGATGGGGCATCGATCGCCTTTGTGGGAAGCGTCGCCGAGCAAATGGACATCTGGATTTTTGATGTGAAAACAGGGAGCATTTCCCGTGTCACAGATGATGTGTTCTCCGATTCACATCCTGTTTGGTCCCCTGATTCCCGCATCATCTATTTTGTTTCTGATCGAGATGATTATGTGAATGGCTCATTTAAAGCTGAAGATTTCAATATGTGGAAACATAATGAACGAATATCGGATATCTATCAAATTGACCTTGAAACTGGATTGATGGGTCGATTGACATTTGATCCGACTTCCGATAAAACCTCACTTGCAGTCACGAATAATGGTGCTTCATTGGTATTTGTTTCCGATAATAATGGCATTGGAAATCTCTATGAATTACAACTCGAATCAGCAAAGCTCATTCCGCGCACGAATGCGCTCAATGGCATCACACAATTGTCAATTAGCATGGATGGATCGACATTGGTCTTTACTTCGCAAAACAATGGCGGTTATGATTTGTTTCAAATGCGCTATCCATTGGAGCGCAGAGCATATGATTCACTTCCTTTGACCAAATTCATGATGTCGAAAAGGGAATCCGGTGCAAATACAATCACTAAACAAGATATTGTGCAGTATAGTCCTCCGCAAGAACTCAAAGGATATGGTCAGGGAATTGAAATTGAATTCTCAAGGCAGCAACTCATTCAGCCAAATCAGGACATTGTACGATATCAACAAGAGGAATTGCCTTCACCGATACTTGGAATTGCAAGAGCTAAAATGGAGGAAGAGATCGCGGATCCGATGAAAACTCCTGCACAAGAGTATAAAATTGCTTTCTCGAATGATGTGATTTTAGCGAATGCAGGTGTGAATACATTCTGGGGCTATCAAGGCGTGGCACAAATGCTGTTCAGTGATCTGCTGGGTGATCATCAAATCTATGTGCAAGCCAATCTGTTCTTTGATATCAGAAATAGCAATTTCTTTCTTTCCTATTCATATCTCCCGAATATCATAGACTGGCAAATTACCGCAAATCATAATGTGGGATATGGTTTGGTGCGAAGCGACAATGCGCCGTATGATTATTTCTATCGATTTAGAAATTATGGTATTGGTGGAATTGCATCCTTGCCAATATCTCGTTTTCGTCGCTTTGAACTCGGCATGAATTATATGCATCTCACGAAGGAGAATATTGAATTTCCGCAGGAGCCGATTACTTCGCGTGACATGATAGTTTCTCGAACAGGTATGGTTTATGACAATACTCTTCCCGGATGGTATGGTCCAAATCGTGGTACGCGTTATTCGATATCACTCCAAGCTGCTCCAAAGCTTCAAGAATCCGGATTGGGTCTTGCTGTGCTCGACATGGATTTCAGACAATATTTCACACTTACGGAAAATTTTCTCTTCCTTGCTTTGCGTGGTGCAGGTGGTATTGGTACGAGCACGAAGCCTGATCAGCAATTCTTCTTTCTTGGTGGAACAGATAATTGGATTAATCGCTCTTTTGCTCGAGGTACATTGCCATTCAGAAGTCCTGAAGATTTTGCTTTTCTGAATTATGTTCTTCCGCTTCGTGGCTGGGATGTGAATGAGCGATTCGGAAGACAATATGTGATGATGAATGCCGAATTACGTTTTCCATTATTCACTGCTTTATTGGCTGGACCTGTGCCTGTATTGTTTCAAGCTTTTCAGGGATCACTTTTCATGGATATTGGAACTGCATGGAGTGATACGGTCTCGTGGAATCTTGCGCAAAGTGGAGATTATGCGCGTTTTCGGTATCCTGATTCCGGTGATTTGATGATGAGCATGGGTGTGGGTATTCGATCATTTCTCTTTGGATTACCCATTCGTCTTGACATTGCATGGAGAAATGAACATCTCAGTTGGTCCGTACCACAATGGCTTGTATCACTCGGCGGTGATTTTTAAAAGTTCTCTTCTTTCAGAATTGAATCACGGATGATTTTTCTCTCCTTCAAAGATGCGATGTCGGGTTCCTTTGTTGATCGCATGTTGGTATAGACAGGTTTTGATTGAATCAGGCGACCTTTATAAAAAGCACATTGCAGAAAATAAGCTCTTCGAACTTCAGGTTTATAGGTTTGATCAAAGAGAAAATTTCCCGTTCCGTAAAAGAGCATCTTCGCATTATGCATGCCGATTTCTTGTACTACATGTGCCTGTGAACCAATGAGAATATCCGCTCCATACTCAATCACTCTTTTTGAGATCATTCTCTGTGCAGTATGCGGTGTATATCCATCCACTTCACTGAATTGGATGCAAGTGATGATTGTATTGATGCCTGTTTTTCTTAATGAATCAATCATAGATTTTGCTTTTTCATCAGAATACCGATTTGCTCCTGGACCGGCTCCGGCGCATTCACCGAGTGGACATCGCTCATTGAATCCAATCCATGCAATGCGAGTTGAATCTTTAAGTGTGAGTATGAGAGGTGAATATGCCTCCTTGGAATTCGCTCCACCGCCGAAGTATTGCATATCATTCTTTTTATACCAATTCAATGCCTTGAGATATGGTGGAATACCCCGATCCAAATTATGATTGCCGGTAAGTTCAATGATGTTTGCCCGCAATGCCTTGAGCACATCCAAGTGCTTGGTTTTCGTGAGGAAAGAAAGTCGCATTCCAGCATAAGAGCAAGTATCATCAATCGATACCTCATTGCTGATATGCACAAGTTCAGGTGATTCAAAATATGGCTTGATGTATTGGATATATTTCTCAATTGGATTCTTGTCAAGATAGACTCCCGTGGAACGCGTTAGAGCTGTCACGCCTGTGTGTACATATGTCGTGATATGCTTCTCGAATGAAAAAGCATGTGTTGATTTCATGTGGATTGGATAGATATCCGGATTTGAGAAATAATCAATGGAATCAATTTCAAGAGGAAGGAATCGATTTGACAGAGAGTCGATACTTATGAGTATAAGAGATTTTCGTGAGCGATCATCCCATTCCTTCAAAGATTCAATGCGGGGTTGATCAATATTCCAATTGGACTTCACGAAATCCTGTAGATCTCTCGTGATACTGATTTTGTGAGATTTCAAACCCTGTTTAATTGCTTGAATGCTGATAGAAGTCTGATCTTGTAGATATGTTCCGACTATAAAAAGTGGGATGCTGTCATTGAGCACCTGTTCTTTGATAATATTGGTGGCACTCTCTTTTTCCTTTCCCGTACAAGAAAGTAATTGACTGAATAATATTATGCAAAAAAGAATATGCATGCTGTCCTCCTACTTGACACATGCAAACTACAAAGGAATGGTGAAATGAGATTAGGGCGCAATGACAACTGTTGTTGATTCTATCAAATTTCCATCATTCAGCACAATAAGATACAATCCTGTTGATAGTTTTGGACTATGCCATTCTGAAGATTGCGAGCTGACACAAAGAATCTGATTGCCGAGGATATCAAAGATCTGAATGGAGTTCTGTGGATGATTGACAGGTACTGTAATACCATGGTCATGAACAGTTATTGTTGATTTGGTTGAATGCGCTTCAACAGAAGTTGTGTTTTGTGCATTTCTCACTGCAAGCACTTTCAATCGCTGTGTTTTTATTGCATAGGTTGTTATCCCATAGCGTGAATCCATATACCAAGCTTTATCATTTTGATTCGACAAAGTGGTAGATGACCAATACATTGTATTGGTACTGGTGATTCCAAATATGGGGTCGATTGACGGTGATGAATGTGCTTGACTTGTCAATGAAAACAATTCCTTACTATTTGGCATTCGCCAATCATCATGTGATCCCATAGTCGACTGCTCGCAAAATTGTAATGCTTGCTCCCAGGTTATGCTATCAGGAGAAGGGATTGGAAGCCATTCAAGATTCGTTCGTTGATCAATGATACTTCCATAAGGAGTTCGAACATAGGGAGCGGGGAGAATTTCAGGTACAGATGCATCGCGCACGATTCTCGCATGTATTTTTTTTGTTCCACCGGCAGAAATCGTTTCTTTCTTCAAATGATTACCTATACCACCACCCGCATTGGTGACCCATACTTTCGAAGCATCATTGTATTGGGGAAGATTTGTCCACCAATATTCTGCCACTGAAGGAGCAAATGCAGTGAGATCAAGAGGTGGTCTATTTTTGCTCAGCAAAGTGATGGAATATGCTTCAAGTGGACTTGGTAAACGCCAATCCGTGAAGCCACCCAATGTGGATGTATCGGCATATATCAGGGCTTGTTCATATGTCATCTCACCAGCATCTGTTTTTTGCCATTGCAATCCAGTCACATTATCCAATACAGTTCCATTGTTCAAATCTGAATAGCTGGGTGGAAAAATGGAATAGTCAGCATCTTCCCCGAAGACATTGGTATATCCCGTGTTTTGTCCGGTATCAGGCAAATCTTTCAGAGTCTTGCGTAATTCTTGCGATTGCATAGTCTGAATGTGCACAATAAGCAGTATGGCGCAGAGAAGTATGTTCATGGGTGATGATGAATTGTATGCATTGTCTGCATTGGTGAGAGTTTCAAAAAGTAAACACCATTGTGTAATCCATTCATGTGCATAATATCGCCTTGTTGTTCGCGAATCAATCGTCCTTGGACATCATACAGATGTAATGCAAGAATTGATTGCATGTCATTATTCATCAAAATGCGAATGGATTGCCCATCGTAGACAAGTTCTTGCTTCGTGATTTCTTCGTGAACTGAAGTTACAGGAATCGTACAAATGGGATTTCCTTTATAAGTATTTGTTCGATTTCCATTTTGATCATTGAACACATAGGTATAATTTCCTTGCGGAGTCCAAGAATAATCAAGTGAATATGTTTGCCCATTCAATGTATATTTCAATCCATATCCTGAATTTGAACCATTAGGTGTTAATGCAGTAATTGTTGCACCTTTCAATGGTGTAAGGGCGGGTCGCACACCTTTGGCAGTGGCTTGAGGTATTAATTGATATGTTGAGTCTTCAGTAACTTCTCCTGCAAAAGAGGCAATCATATATGGTGCAGAATTCGTCCCATGATAATGATAGATACCCGAAGCATCTGCATGGCCATGATGTGAATCAAGAGTTTTCATCGCAGAACCGTCAGGTTCTACTGTTCCATAAATGGCGAATCCATCAAATGCATAGGCGATTGGTTTTGCAATTGAAGTAAAAGCATATAAATGAACTGGTGCAATATGATAATGATAGTCATCGGCTCTTCCGGAATGCCCACCAAAATCATCCAATTGACCATCCAAAAATGCATCGATTCCTGTATTGGTATATGGATTGAAAATCGGAATACCATTGATTGCTATTGCGATGGCTCCTCTCGTGAAGTGTTTTTGATCTACGGGAATTGAGTTTTGCGCCATCACGGGATTCAGTGGAATGCTCCAAGCATTTGCATTGAGATAACATTGTGGTATTGGTACTTGTTGTTGCCAAGCAGTGATTCCTTTCATCATCTCATGAGTTTTTGCAATACCGATGGAGCCAACTCTGAAATACTTCGCATCCCAAGATGTAGTGACCTCACTTTTAAAAGGAGTGAATGCCGAATCAATGGTGAGTGGATTTGTCTGTACCATCATCAGGGCTTCATATCCGGAATTGAATCCATAACCAATCAGACCAATAAATAGCAAAACAGCCAATGCTGCAAATCTTGGTGATATTGGTTTCAGTACAAAGAAAGCTGAGAGAAGAAGGATGCCAAGGATTATGATTGATAGTGGTATCTCTTGCTGAATGACTTCGGGTGCGGGATCTACACTTTGATGATGGCGTGGAAGATTGAATCTTCGTATGAATTCATATTGCTTATCGACAAAAGCTCTATCGGATTGACTAAGAGTTGCATAAGGAACAGATACAAGGTCATGCTTTCTTTCGATATATACCATTCCATCCTTCATGAAAGACAATGCGCCTGTAATATGCTTATGTGCACTTATCCAATGTCGCTCATTCGGTGAGGCATGTGCATGTGTATGTGCATTGTGAGCAAAAACTTCCGCCATTGAAAGCAGAGTTATGATGATTAATATCAAAGAGAGCTTTTTCATGCTATTCAAGTATAAAGTGTTCAATAGGACATAATGCACTGTTTAAAAAACAAGGGAATACCCTGGGATTCTAACATCATCATTATGAGATAATTTCCTTTTGGGGGATTCATTGTTATTTCAGCCGGAGCATTTCTTGTCAAATGGGGGATTTGATAGGATCCAAGATTCTCACCAATCACCGAGTACAAATGTAATTGTACATCCGTATGAGATGTGGAACTGGCAATTCGAATGTGTTGATCATGTACTTGAATGTCAAATGAAGGGATCTCATCCATAGTGTCAATCAAATTTGTGGTTCCGGAAACTTGTTTGCGCAATAAGACAAGATTATCGACCACAAGGTTTGATGTCCAAATAAATTGATTCTTTCCCCAGAATGATGTGAAATTTGTCCATGCAGGAAAATTGACCCCAACTGTTGCGGGTGCATATGTAAGCGCATTTGGCCACATGGAATCATCAAAGTCAGGACTCATCCAAGTAGAAGGAATAGGGAAATGAGCCGCATAACAAGAATCTCCGCAAGCAATATTTCTCAGTATTTGATGAGTATATCGTGTATTATCAGATTGTATCTGCAAGGAATCGGGTGATGAAATCGGACTGATATAATACACTTGAGCTTTCCATGAAGCATCTGTAACAGTGCCATCGCTAAATACTCCTATAATTCCACCATCACCTGCATGATATGGATTACCATTATTGTTCTCTGCACCCAAACCCGGCAATTCTTCCCAGTCCACCGCCTGAATTGCAATTGTATATGGTTTTTTCACTCGAAAGCGAGCAATCACAGAGTTAAAAGGTGTGAATGGAACGGGATCAGTCCCAATCAATTGACCATTAACATAGAGTTCACAATAGTTATCGCAAAGGATATATCCGGTAATTACTTCGCCATCGGGGTCTATTGTTGTCACAGACATTTCCTCAATCTTCACTTGATTCATGGAAGAGGGAGTTATCGATGCGCATTGATTATAAAAATTATGAAGGCGTATGCCATTTGAAAATCTAGTGTCCCCTGGTACTATAATTGTTGAGCCATTAGGTCCGGTAAATTGTCCAAGTGCGGCAGGTCGAGCGCCTTGGCATCCGGGAGAAATATCATTTGAAAGTATGGTTGCTTTTCCCCTTGTAAAATAGGGCTCATCGGCCTGTAGAATTGTGAAAGTGAAGATGAGAGATATGAAAAAATACAGCATGTTCAAGGACTTCGATATATGATTTTACAACCAAAAGAAGCAATTACTTCTTGTGGGATGGATATGTCAGAAAGAATAGCTTCAGCAGTTTCTTTCAAATAGTGTTTTGCCTTTTCAGGGTATTTTCCATTATCATCAATGATACCTTGATAGACAATCTTCCACGCATTTGCTTTTTTTTGAATGACAAATACCTGTGGAGTATATGCTGCATTAAATGTCCTTGCAATACTTTGCGAATGATCTTGCAGATACGGATATATTAGCGAATCACGCAGCACTTTTGTTCTCATTTCTTCCAATGTTTCATCTTCATAGAGTATTGAATCCATCGGATTGATCGCAATGAGTGGAATACCTTTTGGGGTATATTCACGGTAAAAGTCATTCATTCTTTGGATATATAACTCAGCAAATGGACAATGGTTACAGGTAAACACCAATGCAATTGCCTTGGCATCCGGAAATGTATCAAATGTGAATTGTCCACCTTGAGCCGTGGGTGCCGTGAAAGGCTGAATAGACTTGCCTATGATGGTGGAATCACCTGCAAATGAGGTAGTGAATGTCATGAATGACATGAGGACAGCGATACAGAATTTTTGCATTATTTAACAAATGTGCGAATGATTGACTGTTTCGATTTCATGTCTATCAATTTCACTGTGTAGAATCCCTGTGGCAATGCACTGATATCAATGATTGAACCTTTTTCCGGTTGAGGTAACATCATCACTGTTTTTCCATTGACATTATGAATCGATGCATAGTAGATATCTATATCTCCGGCATCAATCTGCAGTGCATGTACTGCCGGATTTGGAAATACTCTCACAGAAGTGAAATCATGAGGACCATCTTCTAGATTGGTGGGTGGCGTCACAACAAATTGTTGCATCATGCCATCATCCTCATGATTGGAGAAGTGGCAGTGATACATAAATGGATGGAGTGGGTCTGCATAATCATCAAATCGAGCGATGAATGTTGCTGATTCATTTCTAGGAAGATAGAGAACATCTTTCCAACCGGTTTCATGTTGTCCAACTCCATTTGCACTTCCATTTCTTTTCATGAGATTGAATTGCACATCATGAATGTGGAATGTATGACCAAACACATTACTATTGGTGATTGTCCATTCTTGCACACTATTCATGGGAATTGTCTTATCAACTCGGCTTATAGAAAAGATTCCTCCATTAAAATGGAATGGCATCGGACTATTTGGTGCGCCTCCCATCACGCGAATATCTTGAGTGCCAGTGACTTCCTTCGAATCAATTCCATGGAATGGAATGAGTGTTTCCGGAATGGAAAGAATTGGAGAATTTGATTGCTCACCGAAAGTAAAATGCATCATCGGGAAATTCTTATTATTCAATAAACTTCCGAATTGTCCATTTTGACCGGGTTCGCCACCGGGAAATCCAAAGGGTTGATTTGCATTATATGCCATTATATCAACGCTTTTTCCTATTTCATCTTTTGAGCAATCAACAAGAATTTCATAGCGTTCACCAACGGCTATATGCAAGCGTTTCACTTGATATGGTTTATCTTTTAATCCACCATCTGTGCCAATCACATAGAAGCTTCTATCATCGCTGAATCCGATATTATATGATCGCTCTATCTCTGCATTAAGAATGCGTAATCGAATCACTTGTCTTGGAACAGTGAATTCGGCATTATGTACACCATTTGCCAACAAATAATCGCCATAAGCAGTATTCTGAACTGTAAACTGATTATTTCCATCATATCTTCTACTTGTAAAAACCAAAGGGATATCATCAACACCATAGGTTCTTGGAAGAGGTAATGCTGACTCTTGTTCATCATTGACTATCAATAATCCACCTATGCCTTTTGAGAGATGCTCCAATGTCATTTCATGCAAATGTGGATGATACCAATAGGTTGCTGCATTATTTGTCATCTTCCAAAATGGTTTCCAAATTGTTCCCGGAGGAATAACTTGATGCGGCCCACCATCCATGACAGCCGGTAAATGCAAACCATGCCAATGTAGAGTAGTGCTATCATTCAAGTTATTGATAACAGTCATTCGAACGGTATCACCTTTATTCACAAAAATGGTAGGTCCCCAAAACTGATGTCCATTGATTCCACCAGTGATTGTCTGATTTCCGCTTCTTAATTGCGCGAATGTATCTACAATTTTTAATGTACATTCAGGACCCTGTAATGCGGCAGGTATTGGTAGTCTAGTATATGTTTGAGCCTGCAATAAACCAAAAGAACCAATGAATAAACATATTGAAATTACTTTGTACATTTTCTTTCTCAGTATTAGAATAATGAGAAGAAATTACAAATAAAAGTGGATAATGAGTTAGGACAATCGATTATTTAACTTTTTTTGATTGCGATAGAAGGTAAAGTGCGATCAAGATAGAAATGCAGCCAATGATGGTATATAAAGATGTGATTCCATGATTCACTACAATCGGTTGAGCAATCACCGGTGATAAAAATTGTCCGAGATACAAAGAAGATGTAATAACCCCAACAGATCTCCCGCGAAGTGGCGGTGCTGCAATGCTGATTACCCAAAGCCGCATCGAGGGCATGAGTAAGCCAATACCTGCTCCTGCAAACAATGCAAAGAGTGTCGTGATGAAAAAAGTGTTTGCAATGGAGAGTCCCAAAAATCCCATTGAGAGAAAAGCGAATGCTCTTCCACCCAGACCGGAAAAATTGTGCAGTCTTTTGAGATATGGCATTGCATAGGATGAAAAGCCTCCGGCCAAAGTTGCA
Organism: Bacteroidota bacterium; assembly: GCA_041191145.1. Taxonomy (GTDB): domain Bacteria; phylum Bacteroidota; class Ignavibacteria; order Kapaibacteriales; family UBA961; genus UBA961. The sequence continues at coordinate 28,921 of JBEEPK010000005.1, read as the reverse complement.
AGTGAGACCACTGCTCCTGCTTTTGCCGGTGAATCAATGCCATGAATTGCAAGAAGAAATGGTAATTGTGTTGGAATGGCATAGAAAAAGACCATTCCGGTAAATACGATCAATCCAATTCCTGCAATGTGAATCGGTTTTCCATATTGCATATCAATTGAATCAGATGTACCTACATTATTAAGATATGCTTCCTTTTCATGATGCACATTTGGCTCATGTATGAAGAAATATGCAGGAATGGCGAGTATGAATGCAAGTGCATATAGTGAGAATGGATAACGCCAACTCATGAGTGCAAGAAATCCTGCGAGGGCAACAAATATCACACCACCGAATGAGATGAATGTACCTTGCAGACCCAGCATTTTATTGCGCTCTTCGCCCATATAGTAATCTGCAATCAGGGTTTGAGCTGAAGTCATGATTCCGGCAACGCCAAGTCCCAAACATGCTCTTGCTATGATAAAGTGTTGCAGACTTTCAAGATAAAGTCCTGTCGTGCCCATCATGCCATAGATGACTAGCGAGCTAATCAGGAGGATCTTGCGATGTCCTTTATCAATGATCATTCCCGCAATGGGAGCAAAAAATGCAATGATCAAACTCGGAATAGTGAGCATGAGTTTTACGAGAAACTCTGCATTTTCGATTGACTTAAATGCTTCGGCAATTTTGGGTAAAGCAGGAGAAATTGCAGATACGGACATCACCGTTAAACTGCTTGCCATGAGCAAAACGATTTTGCTTCTTAGTGTGAGTGCATTCATTTCTGCATTCCAATATACATCGCTATACAGAGTATGATGCCGAATGCGAAGAGATGAATTGCGGTTTTGAATACATAAGGATTCAATTTCTCTTTCTCGGTTTTGAGTACCCCTCTCGTAAGATATACAGCAAAAGGAAGCAAAATCCACGGCATGAGATAGACAGCATTGTCCTGCATGCGTGCAAGAAGAAACAGGGATCCATAACTGAGTATCATGAGCAAAGCATAGAGCAAGCGAGATTTCTTCTCGCCAAGCATTACCGCCAAAGTGATTTTTCCTGCGATGGGATCAGTTTCGATATCACGAATATTATTCACCAGTAAAATTTTGGCTGCGAATAAACCCATGATGATGCCCGTTAGAAATACTTGTGGTCTGAATGCGAAATCCGGAGCTTGAATATAATATGCGCCCCAAACAGGAATGAGTCCATAGAACACAAATGCAGTGGCTTCACCAAGACCATGATAAGCGAGTGGATAAGGTCCGCCGGTATAGGCAAAGGCTGCCCACAATGAAGCAATGCCAATGATGAGTATTGGCCAACCTGCTTTTTGTACGAGGATGAGTCCAATGAAGAAGGTGAGCGCGAACATGATCCATGACATTTTCATCATGGCTGATTCAGAAATCATTCCTGATGCAACGGCGCGAGGTGGACCAATCCTTTTGAGATCTGCGCCTTTTTTGAAATCATAGAGATCATTGAGATAATTCGATGTTGTTTGAAGCATCATCGCGCTGAGCACGGTAATGCAAGCTGTGAAGAGATCGAATGCACCATCAATCGCGGCAAGCATGATGCCGGCAATCGTTGGAATTGCGCTCGCAGGTAAAATTCGCATGCGAGCGGCATAAATCCAATGTCTGAGGGCATTGCTCATTAGGCGATATTGGTATAGACATTTTGCACATCTTCATCTTCTTCGATTTTGTCTATCAATTTCAATACTTCATCCATCTGTTCATCAGTGAGAGTAACAGTGGTATTTGGCAAGCGTTGCATTTCTGCTGTTGATACTTCAATTGCTGATTCTTCAAGCGCTCTTTGCATGTGCACGAAATTGTTGAAGTCGGTATATGCAATCATTTCCATTTCATCAATCTCTACATCATCGGCACCTGATTCAATGAAAGACATTTCGAGATCTTCTGCAGATTTACCTTCCAGAGATGCTTTGAACACCCCTTTTCTTTGGAATAAAAATTCCAAAGAACCGGAAGTTGCAAGTGATCCATTATGCTTATTGAGATAACTGCGAATATTCGCAACCGTGCGAGTGGGATTGTCGGTGGCAGTTTCGATAACAATGGCAACTCCATGTGGACCATATGCTTCATACACGATTTCTTGCAAGTCGAGTGCGTCTTTTCCGAGAGCTCTCTTAATCGCAGCTTCCACTCTGTCTTTGGGCATATTATTCGCCTTTGCCGCCTGCATTGCCGCACGCAAGCGAGGATTGCCTGCAGGATCTGAGCCACCCAATTTTACTGCAATTGCAATTTCTTTTCCAATTCTTGTGAATGCTTTTGCCATTCTGTCGAAACGAGCAAACATCTTATGCTTGCGCTTTTCAAATATTCTTCCCATCGAAATTTCCGCATTATGTACTGAAATAGATGCGCAAAAATACAAAGAAGGGCGCATCCGTCAGGTATGATATGAAAGGAACTTCATTTCATGTAAATGGGGTTTTGTGCACTTTACATGGAATGATCATGAATACAGACAATCTCGTCATCGGAGCCGGTTATGCCGGACTTGCTACAGCAGCACTTCTCGCAAAACAAGGAAAAGAAGTCATTTTACTCGAAAAACACTCTGCAATTGGCGGTTGTGCTTCTTTTTTTCGTCGCATGCGGTATACATTTGATATTGGGGCCACAACACTGAGTGGTCTTCGCTCGCATCAACCACTCGGAAGATTATTCCAAGAATTGAATCTCAAGCCGGAAATCATGCATTGTGATCCGGGAATGGTGATTCATCTGGATGATCATCAGATTGTGCGCCATGCAAATCTCGACAAGTGGATTGCAGAAGCTGAATTACATTTTGGAAAGAAGGGTCAAAGAGGATTTTGGACTGATATTCATGCGATTGATGAAAAGATGTGGACTGTCCTCCATCGAAATCCCGAATTTCCACCGAAATCCCTCGGCGATCTTATAAAAATGGGACGCAGAATATCGAATCTTTCCGCAATGCCATTACTTCGTGATTTGTTTAGACCGATGGATGTACTGATTGAAAAGCATGGGTTGAAGAGCAATGCACTATTTAAGAAATTCATCAATGAGCAATTATTGATTTCAACGCAAAGTTTCAGTGATACTGCACCGATTGTGACAGGTGCTATGGGACTTGCATATCCGGCAGATACATATTATCCAATTGGTGGAATTACAAAACCCGCTCAATTATTGGCTGAATATATTCGCAATAATGGTGGGACAATCATTTTGAAGGAATCCGTGGAGTCAATCGATATTCAAAGTGATGATTCATTTATGATAAAGACCACAAAAGGCAATGAATATCAGACAAAACATGTATTCAATAGCATTCCGATTTGGAATATGAAGCAGATCGCAAAAGGGAATGCAATTGGAAATCTTGCTGAACAATATGCGTATACTTTCTCAAAAGCTTGGGGAGCATTCACCGCATACTTTGCAATCGAAACAGAGTTTCATCCTGAATCGCCATATGCTCAAGTGCATACCACATCAAGAATTCCACATTGTGAAGGCGATTCTTTTTTTGTGACATGGTCTCCGAAAGAAGACAATATCAAAGCGCCTGAGGGATGGAGTACAATCACGATTTCCACGCATACTGAAGCATCGCAATGGTATGGACTAAGTGCAGAGGAATATGCACGAAAGAAAGAAGAGACATTGTCATTCATCCTCTCGGAATTCAATAGAGTGTTTCCACAAGTTGCATCGCTCGAAAAACAGTATGTGAATGGCGGAACACCAACAACATTTGAACATTATACCGGTCGACATCAAGGATTTGTTGGCGGCCTTCCTCATTCAGTCGAACTCGGTTTATTCAATCTCCCCAAAAACATCACTTCCATCAAAAACTATGCAGTAATCGGTGATACTTCTTTTCCGGGACAAGGAACGCCCGCGGTTGTGATGAGCGCATATAATGCTGTGAGATAATGTCCTCCTCGACATCGCTCTCCTCGGTATCGCTCGGAGAGAGATTACGGAGCTGTTGAGATCCATAATGTCCCCAGCGGGGTCATACAGCCATCGAGTTGAATGAAGAATTGAAGAATTGAGGAATGGATGAATGAAATGTAGAATTATGCTCTCCGATCTCACCTCCCGCTCTCAGATTTCAACTACTGCTCTCCGAATGAAGCCGAGAAAAACGGATAGAATGTTGTGCAATCAACTCATCTCACAATGCACAGTGGCTTCAGCTTTGATTTATAGTGAAGTACATAATATCCGGATTCTAGATATTCCAATGGAATAGTGAATGATTGTGTTTCAATATTGCTTGATACAATGAAATCACCTTGTAGATTCATGACATGATATTGTGTACCGAGCAATGAAGGATGCGCTTTCACAAACAATTGATCATCATGATAGGAAAGTTGGATATCATCTTCTATAGCTTCATTTGTAATATTTGTATTTCCTCCTCGCAAATAGGGTCCAAGAAGAGTTGATAGATCCAAAGTATGGAGTGCAGGATTGATTTCTAGGAATGATTGCACAAGCTTTTCATTCGTACAATATGTAGTCAATCCATTGCTTATTGCAATACCTTCCACTTGATGAAATGGAAGATTAACAGATACTTTTCTTTTATTACCCGCATGGTAGTCAGTGCTTGGAAAATCATAGAGCAAATAGAAAAACGGTTGTAATAATCTTGAATATCCACAAAGAATGATGAGTTGTTTATTTGGAAATGCACATGCACCTGTTATCAGTCCGCCAACATCAATTGTGGCTTTCTTTTTTGCAATATATGTTCCGGGATGTTTTGGAAGAGTATAGATAACTGATTTTTGAGTAGTCCACATTTTTGAGAACAATACAATGCTATCACCAATCACTGTCATTGCTTCACAATCAAAATCTGTTGTATTTGCAGCTTGTGGACCCGAAATGATTTGATCCTCATAAGAAAACCGGATTGTGTCAATTCTGGTAATTCCTTTAAGAACATCCTCTTTTTTTGCTCTCAAAATATGTAGATCTGTTCTATTGCCAGCCGCATTATTACCGATATCAGCCAAATAGAAATATGTACCATCAAAAGACATATCTTCCCATTCGATATTCTTGGATCCTTTAAGAGGAAATGCAGTGTATCCAATATCCTTTACTGAGCATCTATAGAGATTTATATCTGAATCATCATTATGTGTCCAAATAGAATCCCCATCGAGAACAAGCCCCGATGTTTCATTAATGATGCTTGGTAAACTCTGAGATTTTACAGGAGTAATAGTATAAGCAGGATATATACATGAACCATCATTGATTGTTGCTGAAGGGTTATAATTACTTCCAAGTGGATCAGTGCATCCTCTGATTTGTGCTTTTGCGATCTGAGCACTAAGCATACAGACAATGTACAATATCAACAACATTGTATTTCTCATAATGATAACACTTCCAATATGTTTATCCAGTAAAAAGATATGTTCCCAATTGGCCATTTATGATTGGCAAGATGTATTATTTATCAATAACTTGCTAACTTGAAATTGATTTCTGTGAGTATGTCATGAATTCATATATCCTATTTATCTGCATATTGACTTGTCATCTATTTGCAACTGCACAAGACTTCAAGATTGGTCATGTGCAAAGAACATTTATAGATAGTACTAGAAACAATAGACAAATCTCCTGTGAAATCTATTATCCGGCGACCGTGGATGGTGATAATGCTCCAATTGCAAGCGGGACATTTCCAACATTAGTCTTCGGTCATGGTTTTGTGATGCCTTATTCTGCCTATGATATATACTGGAATGCAATTGTTCCAAAAGGGTATGTGATGTTATTTCCAACAACTGAATCATCGCTTTCCCCATCTCACGTAAACTTTGGTAAAGATATTGCATTTCTCACACAAGTGATGAAACAACAGCATCGCATTCCTACATCTTTATTTTTCAATGCAATTGATTCAACATGTGCTGTTATGGGTCACTCAATGGGTGGTGGAAGTGCATTTCTTGCAATGCAGCAAGATCCTTCAATAACTGCATTGATAAGCCTTGCGGGTGCAGTCACAAATCCTTCTTCTGTAACCGCTGCAAGATCAATAATAAGACCTTCTCTTGTAATAGCTGGTGCAAATGATTGTGTGGCTCCACCCAAAAATCATCAAATACCAATGTATGATTCACTAGCTGCAAATTGTAAAACCTATCTGAGTATCATTGGTGCAGATCATTGCCAATTTGCATCGTATAATTTTAATTGTTCATTCGGACAAAGCACCTGTACCCCAAAAGCAACAATCAATGCAGCAATGCAGCAATCAATTGTCATGAAATATCTTTTGCCATGGCTGAATTATCAACTTAAAAAAGATTGTAAAGAAGGTGCCCGATTTTCATCACTATTAGCAACAGCAACTGATGTATTAGGACAAAAAACATGTTCACTCGAATCACCAAAACCTATAATACAAGGTTCTACAAACATTTGCTTTAACAATCAACCACATATGTATTTCACTCAAACTATCCCCGGTGAGATAACACAGTGGGAGAAACCTCGAAGGGGTATTATCCTTGGATCATCAATAACAGATTCATTACAAGTCGTGTGGAAAGAGGTTGGTACGGACACTCTTCGCTTACGAAAAATCAGAGTCGATCAAGGATGTTACACTGATACTGCAATCATCGTAAGAGTTATGGAATCGCCTCAATCAATTATTCAAGGGACAAATCAAGTGTGCATTGGTTCTTCGGAGCTATACTCAACTTCTTCTTTTCCCAATACAACATATGAATGGATGGAAATTACTAAGGGAAAAATAGTAGGAGAGAAAACATCCCATACGATAGCAGTATCTTGGACAAATGAAGGGATAGATACACTAAAATTACGGCTTATAAATACCATTACTGGGTGCAGTAAAGATACCCAAATCATTGTTAGAATTCTTGCATCGCCAATTGGCGAAATCTTTGGTGATGACACAGTATGTCCAGGAAGTATATCATCCTATTCCATGCAGTTATCGGTTCCTTCAACAGTTGAATGGTTTACCCCGAAATGCGGGATTATTAAGGGAAATGCAAAAGAACAATCCGTACAAATTCAATGGTTGAATTCTGGTATTGACACAATATTTGCAAGAATCAAAGAAATGGAAACATCTTGCACAAAAGACACAATGCTAATAGTTCGAGTAACTGAATCCCCTGATGCATTCATTTATGGCACAAAATCAGTTTGTGAAGAATCTGTAGAGCAAATGTATTATTCTCAAGGAATGTCAAATCATTCATATACTTGGAATATCATGAAAGGCGGCATTTTCATTGGTCAAAACAATAAGGACAGTGTAAAGGTCAGATGGATAGAACCCGGCAAACAAAGTTTATCATTGCGTGTAAAAAATATATCTACAGGTTGCACTAAGGATACCAATGTCTCAATCATTGTTAATCCACGGCCAAAGCCAATTATCAATGGGAAAGATCGCATCAATGAAACAGACAAGGGTATATTATATTCGGTTCCATTCAATGTGGGTTCAATGTATGCTTGGACTATTTTATCCGGAGAGGCAAATATTACTGATATGCAACAATATCAAATAGTGCTTGATCCCCTTAAAAGTGGTACAATTGTTCTCGAAGCTTTTGAGTCCAATTCTTTTGATTGTGCCGGTGCAGACACATTTACAATTTCTGTCCGATCTGCAACAAGAGTTAATGATGAATCTCAGCATACAATAATCTATCCAAACCCAACTAGTGGTGCAGATGTTCTAACGATCCAATCAATGGATCAGTCTTCTATAATATCATCTATAGAAATCTCAAGCATACTTGGAAAACAAATTCAAAAAGTTGAGTCACTTCATCAATCAATATTTGATTTTCCAATTACGCATTTACCAAGTGGATATTATGTCATTAAAGTTACCATAGGTAATCACAACACATGGCATGCACTCATCATTCAATGACAGTAAGTACACTCATGAATCTTCTCAATCAAATTGTCAATCAATACTATCATGAAATCAAGTATGCCTTGATTTTTTCAGCAATGAACATTATCTGGATGCTGGGTGAAAAGCTTGCTGGTTTACATGATGTACATATAGCCGATCATGCTTTCTATACCAATTATTTCGCAATTCCATCAATCTTGCTGTATGCAGTTGCCATGTATCAAAAGCAAACATTGCTTGGTGGAGAAATGAATTTCAAACAAGGGTTCATGTCCGGAATTGGCATAACAATGATAGTTACTGCATTGACCCCTGTTGTACAATTCTTCATTCATACAATCATCACTCCTGACTATTTTGTACATGTTCGCGCTTTTGCAATCAAAGAAGGCATGAAGCCCGAAATTGTAGATACTCACTTTACATTGAATAGTTATATCTTACTTTCTGTATTTACCGGGTTTGTCTATGGTGTTTTCACCACCATTTTCACAACCATCATGGTTCGCTATATCAGGATGAAGCGATGAAATATGTCCTTGTATTTCTCCTTGCTGTGATTTCAATTCAAGCACAACAGAGACCATTTGGGATCATTACATTTTCCGAATGTGAGCAATTGCGTTCAAAACATGAATATACAACTCTCATTGCAGGTATTCATGCATCAGCAAAACAGGGAATCCCGCAGGGAAATCAGACTACAAGCGATAGAAGGGTACGCGCAGGACTGGCAAAAAACTCCGCATTCATCGCATATCTGAATCGCACAAATATTGGTGATACGCTTGGTGTTTTGCCTATTCAAGAAAAGGAAATCCTTATCAATAAAAGTTTGACGATTCTTCGGGAATGTCAAATAACTATCCCTCAACTTTCCATAACCACTCCAAATGCCTATGAAGATTGGCAATGGCATTCTAAAGAATTCATTGACCTACTTTCGGCTTATGATATGCTTCGTGGGATACCCGAGATTTCACTGTCAACATTGGATACCATCGAAAAACGACTCGCAATGTTTGCAATTACATTTCACAGAGAAGCCACGAAATCGATTTTTGGTTTGACTTTTTTTGGAAATGTCCGCAATAATCATGCTCTCATGACAGCCGGTGCAATCGGTATGGCCGGGGTGATATTGAGAGATTATAAAAGTTTGATTCCGGAAGATCAGCCAATCTTTTGGCTCAATACGGCATTGAATGCAATTGATGATATCATGTTCACCGGCAATCAAGCACAATCAAGTAGAGATGGCAAGGCGGGCTATGCGGAAGGTCCTCATTATTATCGTTATGCAATGCTGAATATGCTCCCATTTTTCCGCGCATTGCATCATGTGAATCGCGATACGGTATTTCGCATAAATCAAAAGTCGATTCGACATCCATATCATGATCCTCGATTCATGGAATGCACAAAATGGTTCACCTCCATATTACAACCCGATGGCACATATCCGGCTCTTGGTGATACATTTTTCGGCATGGGTTTTCCTGAGCTCGCATTAGCAGGTGATTCAAGTTTTGTCTATCCTTTTGATCCCGAGAATCTTGGATCTCAGCTTAATTCGACTGTGGACATGCGTGCAAATTATTGTGCTTCGCTCACTCCCGCGAAATTGACATTCACACATGAACTCATGGTGAATAAAGAAGCCGGTGCAATTGTGTTTCGTAAGCCCGAATGGTATGGACATGTGATTGCTAAGAATGGAAATCCACGAACTACAGGTGCGGGACATTCGCAATCAGACATGACTTCATTTCTATTGTGGACACATGGAATTCCTATTGTGCTCGATCCCGGATATTTGCAATATTCCATGCGTGATCAGGTTGGCAATGCCGAGCAACACAATGTGATTTTGGTCAATGGACAGGGTCCTCTAAATGGCGCTCCACTGCAGCCCGGTGGGGCAGATGCATTCATAAGAGAGCATTTCTCCATTCCCGGTTTGGATTATACATTGGTAGAAACTTCCTACCTAGGCGCGCAAATCAAAAGACACTATTTAGGAATTGCTGATAGTGTATTCTTGAATATAGATCAATGCCTCACTCAAAATCCTAGCACATTTTCACATCAAGTTCATGGAAATGGACTCATCAATGGAAATGAGCAAACAGGATTGGCTTATTGGCAAAATAGTGGTCCGAGCACCACGATTTCTTGGGAAAGAGATTCCGCCCGAGTGGATGCATTCTGGTCAGCCATTCCTCTTGAAACCTTCACAGCAGATTCATCCGTGCATGAAGAAGGATATCGAAAAACGGGAATTCATACGGCATTGCGTACTCATACTAAGTCATCTACAAAAGCCATCTTTGCCGGGATGCTGATCCCAAGAGCAAGAAATTCCATGAGTTCAATTGTGCCTTCACTAGTCACTAAAGATGCTGCTACGCTCGGGGTTGCATTCGATTATTCTCCGCAAAGTGGAGCATTGTTTATTGCGAAAAGTGATACTACTTTCCGCGAAATATCCGGATGGAGTAGAGCGGATATCGGATTTCAAGCAAAAACCGATGCGCAATGTGCTGGAATTTGGCAAGGACCCAATGAAACAGATTTCGCTCTTTTCATATATGAGGCGAGCCGATTTGTGAATGTGGAATCCAATACTGAGATCATTGCTTCAAACAAAAAAACCACACTTGCCTTGTCGGCATTTGAAGATGGATTCATCCTCTATGCGGGAGATTCCTGCACAATCACCCATGATGTTTTGTCTCTCGTGCCTTATGCAGCGAGCGAAGGGTATGTAATCAGAGATGTTCAAGGGAATATCAATGCTTGGACACAACAATCCATTTCGATGAAAGGAAAAGGATATGCCACAATTACCTATGGCAAACCCGTTTCCGTGAAAGAAAAGCATGGCATCGAGTCATATTCGATCATGGCAGGAAATACATTGCAAGTGCCACTACGTTGGATTACACGGAATGCTGAAATACGAATGATTGATTTAACTGGCAGGGAAGTATCGCATTATGAACTCGAAAGTGGCATACATATGGTGAATATAGGTGTAAATCGCCTATTGCCTGGAATTTACATTCTCAGTATCAGGGATGATAATCAAGCCAAACATTGCATGATTCACATAGATGGATAACTTATCCACAATGGTGGAAAAGATTGGGGGAATAAATTTTGTTTATGTACGGTTTCAAACATGAAATTGGGGCTCATTTTTACTATTTTTGTCAATTCAAAATTTGGGGTAATTCCCCATTTTTCATACGATTAAATACATTTTACAGATATATGATCAGGAAATCCATGAAAAGGCTTCTCCTTCTTTGTTTCTTACTTTGCATGTCCGGTTTCACCGCACTTGCTCAGCTTACCTATCCAAGTGCCCATAATCTTGGTACCGGTCCATTTTCATTTACAGATTGGGCTAGTACAAATGCTGCAGGAACATATCCACCGAATATGATCTTTCATCGATATGCAATTACCGACGGAATTTTGACCAGTCAAGAGAGTTTGAACTATTCACTAGGATATGCTCAAACATCAGGAATCAAGATTAATGGATTGGGAGCAAATGGTATTGAATTCGTTAATTCAAGTGCCACTCAATCGGTGGGAATGGCCGTGGTTGCTCTGAATACGGTAAATAGAAGTACAGTTCGCGTCAATTTTTCAGCACAATTTACAGCATGGAATGGCACTGCACCAACTCCTCCAAGAAGAGAGTGGGGCATTCGATTGCAATATCTCATACCGGGAAATTCATGGACAGATGTTGTTGATGGATTGGGTAATCCGGTAGAATATGTAACAACAGGAAAGAATCCATTGCATCCGGTTGAAACATTTTCCAATATTGCATTACCCGCTGCAATTGAGAATCAATCTTTGGTATATGTACGGTGGAAGTTTTATTGGATTGGTTCTGGTGGTGGTTCCAGACCCCAAGTTAGACTTGATGATATTTCAATCACAAGCAATGCGGCAAACATAGTACCTACTAAGCTTGTAATACCTTCTATTACTCCATCAACTGTTTCATCCACCAGTCCATTCAATGTCTTTGTACAAGCACAAGATAATAGTGGATCTTCAGGTAATATTACACAAAACACAAATTTTTCTCTGAGTGTATTTACAGGTTCCGGTCAATTGACTGGAACAATTACCGGTACAATACCTGCAGGTCAAAATTCTGTCACCGTAACAGGTGTTCGTTATGGCACAGTTGAAAATGGTGTGCAAATCAAAGCGAGTGTTACCAGCGGAATGACATTGACAGATGCCATCAGTGCACCATTCAATGTTGTGCAAGGTGCTACTGCAATTTCAGCAACCGATCTTGTTGGTAAAGTTCATGTCAATAAACCTCTCAGACCATTCACGATTAGTGCTATAAAGCCTGATGCAACAGTTGATGCGGGGTACTTGGGAAATGTAACTATTGCTCAAACAGGTGGTCCAGGACTAGTTTCTGGTACATTAAGTAGACCTTTCTCCAATGGAATTACAACGTTCAATGATATTCGTTTCTCGCAAGTTGGTACATATACATTGACAATTACCGGCACGGATCTTCCACCAATCAATCATACCGTGCAAGTTGCACCTGCTATGACAATGACAGAAATGATTGTACCAAGATTGATAAAATCAAATGTTGCTAATAATCGCGTACCTGCATTTGCATTAGTCAAGTTTGACAATCTCATGCCAAATACGCAGTATCGTTACATCACTGGCGCTGTCACTTCAAATGCTCCAAGTAATACCATTGGTGGTGGTAATAACTATCACTATGACGCAACAACCGGTACCTATTTGTACAGTTCTAATAGAACACTTGCATCAACAGCAAGTCCTGCGACTAATTCAACATTTATCACAGGTCCGAATGAAACTTCAAGAGTTATTTGGTTGAATTTGGTCCCAACAAGTAATGCGGCATTCGCTGCTAATGCAACAATGTATTGGAGAGTCATCATGAATGATCATCCAATCATCGGATATCAAGCAGATACTATGCATACTACCAGCTTCACTACTCCAATCAATCTTGGTGCTGGCGCTGGTGATGCAACCGGTATTTACGATTCACAAAGCGGTCTTTCAGAGAGAACTTTTGTATTGCTGTATGATAATGAAGAAGGTACAGGCCGTCCGATTTCTAGTGCGCATGTGCAAGATGATGGAACATTGAGTGATACAACTACATTTGCGCAATTCTTCAAGAATTTGGACAATGTGCCAACTTCATGGGCAACCATTATTCCAAATAATTTACCCGGTGGCGTGAAGCGCATTGAACATCGTGACATGCAAGGAAATTTGGTGAAGCATTGGACAGATCTCGATGGTATTTGGGCCGGTGTCAATACTGTATACCCAACTTCCGGAATCAGTGCGATTGATTTCAAGACACCACAACTGACTATGCTCACTCCAAGCACAAATCAAATTCATTGCCAAGGCAAGCCCATGAATATCACATGGACTTCTCGCGGAGTTGAAAAAGTGAACATAGAATATGCATCCGGATATTCAACAGGTAGAACTTATTATGAAATTCGATACAATGCTAATGCAACCCCTGCAACATTTACTTGGGTGCCATTCGACTTCAAAGACTCAAGCACAAATATGAGTGTGCGTGTCACGGATGCTGAACATCCAACAGCGCAATCAGAAGTAAAGCCGATGACAATCTTCTTGCCACCAGTTGTACAGATCCAACCAAAATCACGTAATACATGTATTGGTGATACAGTGACATTATATGCAACAGCGAGCGGCACATCAGTCAAGTATCAATGGTATAAAGATTTCAGACCGCTAATTGGTTCAACATCACCCGTTCTCACATTCACAGGTATTCGTGAAACTGAATCCGGACTTTATCATTGTATCATGACAGGACTTGCGCCATGTGATGCGGTTTCTTCAGATACTGCAGTATTGTATATCAATAGACCAATTGATGTATTGAGACAACCCGAAAGCAAAGTTGTCAGCAAAGGTTCGACAGTAACATTTGAAGTATCTGCAAATGCGAATTATGTGATTGCATATCAGTGGAAGAGAAATGGTATCGACATACAGGATAATATGCGTATCAGTGGTGCTCAATCACCAAGTCTTGTCATTCGTGATGTTGATAATGCTGATACTGCAGAGTATACATGTCTTGCTACAGGTCCAGGAAATTGTGGTTTCATTATCTCTGAACCAGCAAAACTCAGTGTATTAAGTGTTGGAATCACGGCTTCACCTGAAGATGTTTCAGTTTGCGAAGGAAGTACTGCCATTATGAATGTCGGTGCACAAGCTTCACCATCAGGCACAACTCTTGCATATCAGTGGTATAAAGGTAGCGTTAAAATTGATGGCGCCACAATGGCAACTCTTCAAGTGCCAAATGTGAAGAGCACAGATGCAGGTCAATATTCCGTTGAAGTTTCGGCAGTAGGAAATATCGTTGGAAAAGCTATGGCGATTTCAGCACCTGCAACATTGACAGTGAAGCCATCATTGGCGATAATCACTGAGCCACAAGCTTCACAGCAAGGTTGTTTTGGTGATACATTGCGTGTAAGTGTTGCAGCAACAGGAAGCAATGTTTCATATCAATGGTATGCAAATGGCACAGCATTGACAGGTGAAACAGGTTCTACTTTTGCACGCATACTTGATAGCACAACACTTCCAACAGAGAAAGATTATTTCTGTATTATTTCAAGTGACTGTGGAATTGATACAACACGCATAGCTCGATATATCACTTTGCCGATTGTTTCCTTTGTGACAACATATCCAGCAGAAGGCATCAATGTTGATTTCGGAAAAGATTATGTCTTCACTGCAAATGTTACAGGTGGCAATCTCAAATACAAATGGTTTAAGAATGGAGTGGAAATTCCTGGTGCAACTCAAGCATCATATACATTGGTGAATGCAACACGCGCAGATCAAAATTCGAAGTATAAAGTTGAAGTCACTGGTGATTGTGGAACCGTCACTTCCAAAGACATCAATGTAACTGTGGTTGGTCCTGCAAGCATCGATGATGAATCAACCGCATGGATGCTCAATAGCAAGCCGAATCCGAATAATGGAGATATGACCATTCAATTTGCGGTCACAAAACCCGGCATGACATCGATCTTCATTCGTGATGCGATTGGTCGTGAAATTGCACGCTTTGATGCAGGCATGATGGACATCGGAAATTATGAGCATGCATTCTCATTGCAGAATGTGGCATCCGGTTTGTATTATGTGACAATGCAAAATGCGGGTCAGTCTATCACCCGTTCGATGACAATCATCAAATAATTTTGATTATTCAAGACATGCCCTGCTTTCATCAAGAGAGTGGGGCATTTTTATATCCATGGAATTATTCCCACCTGAAATAGAGATCATTCGCAAACGTGTCAAACGCTTATCACTCAAAGTGCGAGCGGAGGATGAGCGCATCATTTGTACGATTCCATGGTATGTCACAAAAGCCGATACACTTGAGTTTATTCAAAAGAATAGACCTTGGATTGAAAAGCAAAAGCAAAAGATACGACAGCTTCGTTCGATGCATATTCATCGCGAGCAGGGATCACTTTTATATATGGGCGAATCATATCGGGTGGTTTCTGTTCCTAGTGCCACAAATCTCGGCATAATTAATCATGAAGAGAAGATCATCATCAGTTCAATCAATGCTGAAGATCTTTCGCAGAGAAAAGAGTGGTATCGATTACAAGCATATGAAGTCCTTCCGCCTTTGATTCATGAATCCGCCAAACAACATGGTTTTGCATTCAAGAAAATCAGCATCAAACATCAGAAATCTAAATGGGGAAGTTGCTCCATCGATGGCTCATTGAATTTCAATGCCAAGATGATGCTCACACCTGAATATGTGATTCACTATCTCATCATTCATGAACTTGCTCATACCAGAGAATTTCATCATGGCGAAAAATTCTGGCAACTTGTGGAAGCATGCTGTCCGAATTATTTGGAAGCGGAGAAATATCTAAGGACGACGGGGAGGGTGTTGGAGATCTAGATTATTGAGTGAACTTCTCTCCTCGGCATCGCTCGGAGATCAGTCGGCATCGCTCGGATAGCGCTCGGCTTCACTCGGAGAGCGCACGGCATCGCTCGGAGATCAGTCGATATTCACGCTCTCCGAACCAAAAAGCTCCGGAGGAGCGACATCATACAAGCGACATAATACAAGCGACATATCAACCGCCCCATCGGAATGACATCTCATCAGCATCATCGGGGCGCATAGAGTGTTATATTCCAAAAAAAAGTGGTTACAAACCCATGAAACTTTTGTCAATATTGAGCCGTTTTAAAGGGTCGATTATCTAAACATTTCGAAGAAATTCCATGAAAACACTATTTCTGGCTCTTTTTTGCCTTTTTACGACAAGTTTTGCAACATTTGCCCAATTGGACACCAATAATAGGGGACCTATTGTGTATGGCACCCTTGTGGAAGCAAAGTTCGGAATCATCACTATCAAAGAAGTTTTACAAGATGGTACTTCGATTGATCGTGAAATTGCCTACAACACTGATACGGAAATTGCTGGTTGTTCGATTGACAGCGTGCAAAGAGGTGTTATAACATTGGCAATGTTGGAAAATCTCGATGTATTTCCGCCATTTGCTCAGCTTATCAAATTTGATGGTTGCATAGCTCATATTGATGTTATGTCTGTTATTCTTGCTAAGTCAAATTCCTCGATTGAAACAAAAAGTACCACAGAATCAATATATGGTCCTATCGGTACAACAATCACATATACAATCGATAGTGTATCACAAGTATATTCTTGTGATGGAAATCCATTAGAATTGAGTGAAATCGCAATTGGTGATACCGTATATATTCGTTCTTCAGGAAATAGTCAAAATCCATATGCTTCGACCATTCAAGCGCTTAATGATTGCATACAAACTTCACAAGTGGAAGGCACATTAATTGCACTTGAAGATTCTGTTATCATCGTGAAATCAGATTATGGTGCTGATACTCTACGAATTGCAATTGATCCAACATATATCATGAATTGGATTCCAGGGGACACATCATTTCTTCTACCATTCTATGGATGCGATGGTTCACAAATCTCAAAGAATGATTTGAAATCAGGAATGAAGATATCTGTATCGTATATCATCTCTCCTAGACACGGTCTCTTCTTGCAATATGCTTATCTCAAAGAAAATTGCCCTATCCATGTTAGTGGTGTGATCAATTCTATTAATGGTGACACAATAGCCATTGGAATTTATGGTCAAACGACAACTATTGTTTTGACTGAAGAAACCGAATTAACCAATTGCAAAAGAGAAATCATCACAAAAGATAAACTCAAAGAAGGACTTGGGGTGGATGGTCTTGCTATTGAGAAGAATGGGTTGAATATCGCACTCAAATTATCCATTATCGATGATTGTCCATACTCTTTCCAAGCAGATGGTAAGATTGAATTCATCAATGATACAGCTCTTAAAATAGTAATCAAAGATGCAGTGAATGGTGGAAATTATGCTGAAATGGAACTTGCCATTGACGCTGCCACAGTTGCTGTTGATTGCATGAATCTTCCAATCAATGTGAGCGCTGTTATCGCAGGTTCTTATGTGAATGTATTGTATCGCATGAATGGTCCAAAGCGCATTGCAGACATGATCATTGTCTTTGATCCATGCAATACGAATTATATCAGCGGTGTGATTGAATCTATTTCCGGCAATACCATTGTCGTAAAAACAGATCGTGGAGATATTCGCAGTGCTGACTTCAATGATGCATCATCAATCGTTAACTGTCGCGGAGAGGTATTCACACCAAATTCTTCCGTGATTGGTTCCCGCTTTGACGGCATGACAACCGATGTAGGTAATGGAGGTTTCATCCTCAATGCTACCATTTATACAAATTGCCTTGAGTATGATTATGTAACAGGCACAATCTCCAAAGCAAGCGATTCATTGATTACTGTTATGACTTCCGGTGGTTCAAAGGATGTCTATGTATATGAAAATGGCAGCATGATCATCAATGAAGCGGGACAACTCATTGATATCAGTGAATTGACATTTGGTAGAAAAATTTGTCTTGTTGTTGACAAAACATATTCAATCCTTTTACAAGGCATTGTGGATATTACCTGTGAGAATGGAGTTCGCGACAATACTGAAGGTTTGATGGTTCTTGGAACAATTCAAGATGTATCCGATAATGAACTCAAAGTCGTGACCAATAATGGTATTATGCAATTTGCGCTCACAAAAGCCACACAGATGATGGATGAATCTCGAAATAATGTTCAGCCTGCATTAATGTCACCAGGCAGTGAAGTTCGCATCATGACTAAAGGACATAATACCGAGCTCAAACCAATCGCTACAACAGTTGTTTTGATGAGTGCACTGAGCGTCGATGAACAAGAATTACCAACTTCACAATTGATGGTTTATCCAAATCCTGCAAGCTCCATTGTCACTTTCGGAGCTTTGGATTATGAAACAATCACAATCTCAACAATGCTTGGTCAAACAATCGCACAACTCAAAAACACAAATACATTCGATGCATCTTCGCTATCACCGGGAACATATATGGTCCGTGCTACAAAAGCCGGCAAAACATCCGTGACGATGATGCAGATCACGCGCTAAGCCACGACTCTTCTAACTCTTTTATAAGCCACGACTTCAGTCGTGGTGCAGATACATCCGTGGTGCAGACACATCCGTGGTGCAGACACATCCGTGGTGATGATGCAGACCACACGCTAAGTCATAAATCTTCTATAAGCCACGACTTCAGTCGTGGTACAGACACAGTCGTGGTATGAACATGACACACTACCCCCCACAACAACGAAAGGAGTGTACTCAATTGAGACACTCCTTTTTTTATTCCTAACGGATTCTTTCCCATTGGCTAGGGGTCGCCGAAGGCGGGGGTGCGATTACTGCATTCCCATAATACGGACGAAACATCCACATGAAACTCTTGGTTTTGTTTCACCTGCCGAATATGACTAAGTCACAATATACCTTGCACTCGCTTTTTCAACTTTTGGGAGGTAAAAATAAGTGGGGCGTACAGAAGATGTTTATGACGAGGAAGGAATGGATGACTATTTTGATAATCAGAATAATGAAGAAAATTAAGAAAATTAAGAAGGATTAACCTCCTTTATTTATTTTATACCTAATGCCTTGTGAGTATCTTTGATAGCTCTATCATTTTTGTAGTCAATCCATTTTTGACCTTTCAACTTTCGCATCATTACGTCAAAATAGCGCATAATGAATATATTATAAAGAGCTTTTGCTAAACTACTTTTTTTTCTAGGAAATGCTCTTAGACTCATTGAAAAACCTGGATTAATGTACTTCATATAATGCCAATATCCTTCTGGCATATATAGCATTTCTCCATGATTCAAATGACAAATCAAGCCTTTAGCATATTGCAATGCAGGCCATTTCTGAAAATCAGGAGCATCAAAATCAATATCTTCTCTAGAAATCAATGAATGGGGAACTTTGTACAAATATTTGGTCTCAGATGGGGGAAACAAGATGCATTGCTTTTTACCATGAAATTGAAAAAGTAGATTACTAGTATAATCGATATCATAGTGCATAAATACTTTTGAATCCTCACCACCAAAAAATAACATTGGATATTGTTTTATTAAAATCAAACCTAAATCAGGCCATGTAAATTCACTACTTAAAATTGGAATTTTACTCATAAAATTATAAGCAAAAATTCGATAATGAGTTGGCTTACTTAGCAATAAATCAATATAATCACTCATTCTCATCTTAGCATGAGATTCATTAAAACCCTCTTTATGAGAAACAGGCCTATCATCATACAATGGAACAACTTCATTACCAGCTATTTCTTTTATATACTCTAATTTCCATTTTGAATAAGCAGGCCAATCTGATGTAAGTTGTTCAACGACTAAGGGTTTTTGTTTATTGACATAATTATTACAAAAGTCCTCTTTAGAAATTGTCTTTACTCTTTCTATTTCAGTCAAATTTAATTTCATATGTTTAAAATTATAATTCATAATGGAACACATGATATTGCACGTATTCAATACTAAATGAATACATAAACTACAAACTTATAGCAATTTCACATGTTAATTTCACATATTACTTGTACGCTCCCTCGAAAATAAGTAACAGTCATAATTAGAGATTACTCTCTAACTTTAGGAAAAAAAACAGAATAAAAGAATTCATGATTATTGGAGACGTAAATAGTCATCATTCTTCAGTATCATTAAGTGTGTAGAACAGTGAAAGTGATTTGCAGGGAGCTTGGCATAAGCGAACTCACCTTTTACAATTGAAAAGCTAAGTACGGCGGAATGGAAGTAAGTGATGTCCGCCGCATGAAAGACTTGGAGGACGAGTATGCTCGTTTGAAGAATATCGTAGCCAATATCACCCTCGAGATTATTCCCCACAGCGAGAGGTGGCACTTCGACAAGCTCTAGAACATGCGAAGGATGTTGGTGTGAGTAATAGATATCCAACTCTTAGTTCTTATTTATCTTCCTCGTAATCTGTTTCAACTTCCCCCATGAGTGTATGATTATTTACATCCGGAATGTCAAAATCAAATGTAATCGGTTCTAACATTCCTAATACCATGTTTTCAACTAATAAAAATGAATCGTCGCTATCGATATTAGAATCGCAGTCTTGTTCTTTCTGAGTAGTTGGGGAAGTATCAGACTGATCATTCAATTGATCAGAAGAAAAACGACCACAAATTTTCTCACCCGCATGCTCACTTAGATATGTCGAAATCTCATCATTGGTCAAACCGGTAAAGTCTTTAACTGTTTTGTCGCATTCTTTGCAATGTCTTCCACCTGATTGCGGAGTCATATCATCCCAGTTCTCATGACATGGTTTGGATATATGTGGTTTGTGCATGTGGAGGGTTAAGAAAGTGTATGATTAATTATGATTATAACCATGTATTCTGGTTAATAGAACTTTTTTCCAGTATGACTCTCTAGAAATAATTGAATCATCTTCTGAATTCATTGAACGTGTTTCAAGTATTGAAAAGATAAAACTATTAGCATGTTCAATTCCTTGTTTTTGTATAATATCTCTTAATAACTTGTTCCCGCCGTGTCCATTTTTACAATATTCAGACCAACGACTCCAAAATGCATTTCTTCCAGATGCAGATCCCACATACAATTTGCCATTTGAAGAGTCTGTAATAAGATATATACCTTTTACATTTGATAGCGCAGATTTCCAAGATGGTTCTTGTTGTTGAATAATTGAATTTAAATCATTGAATGAAACAGAGACATTCTCAAACCCAGGAAATGGAGCCATCGTGTATGGTTCTCTTAATATTTCTGTAAGTGTGAGTAAGTGGAAACAAGTTTTTGGATAAGGATATGAATTTCTGAATGTCTTTTCAAAATGGATAATTAACCTACCAATAAATTCTTTTCCATGATCAAGTAATTCTGTTTTGTAGATATATCCACCTTTTTCAGACTGACGAACAGATAGACTACGATATACACCAGCAAACATCCATTCGTGCTTTTTGTAAGAGATAAAAGCTATAATGTATGGTTTTTCGAAATTTTTGCCTGATTGGTCCTCTTGCCATTCCTTAAAAGTGCCATTGAAAAATGCATCCATAGGCTCATTATTTCCCACACCAGATGCAAAGTGAAGTTTCACGTCCTTAAGTAAGGTTATATTCAAATCTAATAGAGTTAATAAAGTACTCATATTTTCTCACAATGACTGATAATACTTCTTCATCTTCAGAGACATCATTTTTCGTCTTTCTTGGAGAAAACCATCATATGAATTGATATCTGCTTCAAAGATAGATTCAGGAATACAGTGTATTTTCAGATTTTCCATTAATTCTTCATATGTATCAATGGCACCATATTTCATTTTGCCACCTGAGCACTGATCTTGAAGTTCTTTAAAGTAAATATTTGGCGACTTTGCTCCTATGGCTATATTGATTTCTTGCTGCATCAGCACATAATTTCCAAGTTGATTATAGTCTCCTCTAGCCAAGTTATTTTTTCTCAAAAAGCTCTTTGGAAAGATATGATGTATATCACCTTTATACAGGATAATATCAGCTACTGTAATATCTCGAGAAAGAAAACCTTTGTCTTGACCCTTAACTTGAGCTGCCTGATATACATGGAATACAGGGCTGCTTGCAACAGATGTATCTAATCTTTGAATAAGTCCGAAATCCCAAAATGCATCAGCAAGTTCTGCATTCTCAACTTCTGCTAGAAACTCAGAAAAGGGCTTAATATCTAGTTGCTTAATGTCAAAATCAAATGTACTCTCTGGCGAACTACTATATCTTCTGGTAAGTATAGATAAGACAAACCAACGAGAAACAAGTCTACCAATTTGAGCTTGTGGAACACCTTCTTCTCTCAGTTTAATGTAGGCAATGTATGCAAAAGCTAGTGCATTTTTGGATCGAATCAATTCTGGTGTAATGAACCCTGCAGATCGAATGATCATGACAAATTTCTTGAAATAGTCCTCTTTCATAAATCGAAGAGTTGATTTCTTCATTCTTTCATATGTGTCGGCTGCGATGATTTCTTCGAATTCTCTGGTTTCAAAGTTTCTACCTGACAGAAGACTAACCAAGTCAGACATTCTTCCTCTTGAAAATTCAGAGGTAAATACCACGCGGAGCATGTCTGTATAACTTGGATCATAGAGATCATCTTTTTCATCTTTCAACCAAGACATAGCACGATAATAATCTGAACTTGTGAATTCTTTATCATTTTCTCGTAAATGCTCATGGAATTGTGGAGCAACTGCGAGATTACAGAAATAATCAATTGCTTTGCGAAGATTTGGACCATCCATCTTTTCATTGGATGCAATCTTGCTCATGGCAAAATCAGCTTGTGATAGAACAACTCCTTGAGAGTTGATACGAATGAAAATCTCAGTTACAGTTTCTATGTCAAGATCATGTGATAAATCTATGGTACCAACTTGCTTATGTTGAATCGCGAGAAGATCGCTAATATTTCTTTCAATAAGTTCTGCATTTTCGTCAGGGTTTAGTTCCATGTATCTTCGAACTGCACCAATTATACCATTCGAGTTCATTACTTCTGAAATATCAGGAAGCCATGACTTATCTTTTAAGATTGCGGGATTCTGAACTTCAAATGTTTCTGTTTTTGGATTGAATGCAATTTTGATGCGAACTTTTTCATAGTCTTTATTGACAACATATTCTCCCAGAATCGATGCTTTCAATGCAGTGATTCTTTGTTGTCCATCAATGAGAATTTTCTTGCCCTCAGATAGTTTACCATCTTTCAATCGTACATTAGGATTTTGCCAAGTGATAACATATCCAATTGGGTAGCCTTTATATAGACTGTCCAGAAGATCTCTTACTTTAGAAGTATCCCATACAAATGGTCTTTGAACTTCAGGAATTGCAATCTGCCCATCACGGACAAATGCGAGAAATGTAGAAATATGATGTTGATTGACTGAGTATTTTTGAGACTGCATATATCATCCGTTTTATTATTAACCCAAACCCTTTCCCACTGAAAGAGATCTACTTTTAGTCCAATTTACCAAGAAAGAATGAAACAGTCTAGACTGGGATTTCTAAGATTTGTAGGATTGTAGGATTCTTGCATTATGTCAATCTTGGAAATTCCAATAATCCCATAAATTTCAGTCAAGACGGGGATTTGTGAGATTTGTAGGATTGTAGGATTCTTGCATTATGTCAATCTTGGTAATTCCAATAATCCCATAAATTTCAGTCTAGACTGGGATTTCTAAGATTTGTAGGATTGTAGGATTCTTGCATTATGTCAATCTTAGTAATCCCAATAATCCCAACAATCCCAGTCAAGACGGGGATTTGTGAGATTTGTAGGATTGTAGGATTGTAGGATTCTTGCATTATGTCAATCTTGGTAATCCCAATAATCCCATAAATCTCAGTCAAGACGATTTATACTTCTTGTTTGTAAATCTCTTGAACTTAAGGCTCACTTCCCCGAAGTTAATAAGTAATCCAATTTCCAGATTATATGCTTCCAAGTAGTTTATGGCTTGAGCATAGTGAACAACTTCCAATTCTTTAACTGCTTTTAACTCCACTGAGATTAGCCCATCAACTAGAAAGTCAACTCTTCTAGTACCAATATGTATGTCTCTGTAGAATATTGGCATTTCAAATTCACGTTGAAAAACTATTCCTGCATAGGCCATTTCAATTGCTAGACTTCTTTGATATATGACTTCTTGAAATCCATTGCCTAGCACTCTATGTACCGCCATAGAACATCCAATAATTGATGATGTAAGCTCAGAATACTTTAATTCTTTATTCAAGTTTTTATCCCCCAAATCATTAAAAAACAAGGTGTGAATTATGAGTTATATTTATAAATACCAAACTGAAAAAGTTACCGGGATTTGAGAGATTTGTAGGATTGTGAGATTCTTGTGGTATGTCAATCCTAGTAATTACGGTAATCCCAACAATCCCAGTCAAGACGGGGATTTGAGAGATTGGTAGGATTGTGAGATTCTTGTGGTATGTCAATCCTAGTAATTACGGTAATCCCAACAATCCCAGTCAAGACGGGGATTTGTGTGATTCATAGGATTATAGGAGTCAAATCTGTTTAGAAGTAGCAATCCCAGTAATCTCAGTAATCTCGGTAATCCCAACAATCCCAGTCAAGACGCGGATTTGAGAGATTTGTAGGATTGTGAGATTCTTATGGTATGGTAATCCCAGTAATCTCAGTAATCCCAATAATCCCAGTCAAGACGGGGATTTGTGTGATTCATAGGATTGTGAGATTCTTATGGTATGTCAATCCTAGTAATTACGGTAATCCCAACAATCCCAGTCAAGACGGGGATTTGTGTGATTCATAGGATTGTGAGATTCTTATGGTATGGTAATCCCAGTAATCTCAGTAATCCCAATAATCCCAGTAATCCCAATAATCCCAGTCAAGACGATTTATTCTGTAACTTTGCATTCACATTACTTGAATGCCAGCATGAAAAAGAGAGATTCGCAAGGAAAGAAAATACGCTCACCGAAAAAGACGGCGGGAAACACACCATTTTATCTAGGACTCAAAAGCAAAGCAAAACCGGTGAAGAAAAAAGCGGTGAAACAAGAACGCTTTATTGAACACGAAGATGAACAACCGCGATTTCATAGGCCGATCAAACGCAAATCAATGCTGGATGATGCTTTCTCACGCTCGATTCTCTTGGCACTTCCTGAAAGACCCGATAATGATACCGTGCATCATGGACTCGAACCGCTTGCGGAATATCCCTATTTAACAGAACAAATGGTGAAGGTGTCGGCATTCACGGAGTTCTGGACAAAACATGGTCTGCAGGGCGAAATATTACCCCTGATTCCATCGCCAAAACCCCGCGCATATCGGGCCACTACACGCAGAAAAGTCTTCTTCAATGGTCATTCATTGATGCTGGGATTCGGTGATCAACAATCGTTGACCTTTCCGAAAAAAGGCGTGATGTCCATCGCGAAATCTTCCATCGAACCTGAAGACCATTATACGGTCTATGAACTCATTGGTAAAAAACTTCTCACAAAACCCTATCAAGAATTGAGCAATGCCCTGAACTTTCTCATCATTCGTGATACGGGTGAAAAAGCGGTGATCTTCAATGTCGCTGAATTGAATGGAGAAATCGTTCGCAAATTGAAAATGCTGGGTGAAATGCTCGCAAAAACCACCCACAACATTGTCTCGGCTTGGGTCTATCATGATCCCACTCGATCAGAGTATTATCTCGATCAAAAATCTCTCGAACCGGGTACGATGCGCATCAAGAAATTATTCGGATTCGATGAATTATCCCTCACCATTAATGATATCAAATTTCGCGTAAGCCCCTTCACCTTCTCACAAGTGAATGTACCGATGATGAAGATGATGGTGGGCCGGATGCGTTTCTTCTCTAGCCATGGTATTAATCCTAGGGCTATAGGAGAGAGGATTCATCCCGGGGGAAGAGAAGAAGGGAATAAGTCCAGAGGTGGAGAATCCAAACCCAGACTTAAGTCTGGGGAACACCGTCTGATCGACCTCTACTGTGGCTATGGCCTCTTCTCCCATGCCCTCGCTGACATGTTCAGTGAAGTGCATGGCATTGATTCTTCAAAAGCGGGAATTGAGTCGGCAAAACAATTAGTGGAACGAAGAAAGAAAATCGGACATGATATAGGATCGATGCATTTCAAAGAAGCATTCATTACGAAAAGTACAATGCTTTCTCATCTTCCTCATGCGGATGAAACGCCTGAAGTAATCTTACTTGATCCTCCCCGACAAGGTACTGCGGATGGCGTTATCGCGGCAATCGCAAAACGCAATCCCATGCTCGGTTCTGCGCGATCAATGAAATTGAAAAAGCAATGCGTGAATGGAAGAAGAATGGATATGTACCCGTTTCAGCACAAGCGCTCGACATGTTCCCCGGAACACCAACACTTGAGACAATCGTGGTGCTAAAACCAATGCCTTCGAAATATCAATAAGTAAGAATCGGCGCTAGCCAACGCTCGCATTCTTCGATGCTCATGTTCTTTCTTTGCGCATATTCTCTTACTTGATCTTTATCGATCTTACCGACCGTGAAATACTGCGCCTTGGGATGCGCAAAATACCAACCGCAAACGGATGCAGCAGGCATCATGGCAAGTGATTCGGTGAGTGAAACGCCGATGTCTTCGCCATTCAAAAGGGAAAAAAGAGTAAGCTTTTCTGTATGATCAGGACATGCCGGATAACCGGGTGCAGGACGAATTCCTTGATATTTTTCAGCGATGAGATCGGTATTTTCGAGTGTTTCATCTGCGATATATCCCCAAATTTCCTTTCGTACTTTCTGATGCAAATATTCAGCTGATGCCTCAGCAAGTCTATCTGCAATGGCCTTCACCATGATCGAAGAATATTCATCATGCTGCGCTTCATATTCCTTGCAAATCCCATCACATCCAATTCCAGCAGTTACGATGAATGCACCCATATAATCAGCAATACCGGAATCTTTCGGGGCAATGAAATCCGATAAACAGATATTGGGAAGCGTTGATGCTTTTTGAGATTGCTGACGGAGAAAATGCAGTGTTGCCAAAACTTGCTTGCGGGAATCATCAGTATATAATTCCACATCATCATCATTCACGGATTGCGCCGGAAAGACTTGACACACAGCATGTGCATGCAATGTGCCTTGTTCAATGACTCGATTCAATATTGCTTGAGCATCATTGAATAGATTCGTGGCTTCTTTGCCATAGACGGCATCGTCAAGAATACCTGGATATGAACCCTTCATCTCCCATGAAATGAAAAAGGGGGTCCAATCGATATAGTGAGACAATTCTCTCAAGGACAAATCCTTGAAAACATGTCTACCCGGCTTGCGAGGTGCTTGTGGTTGGTATGACATGATATATCAATTTCCCATCTTAAACATTCCACCGCCCGGTGGTGTTGGTGGTGGTGTTCCAAATGCACGAAGATTATAAGTGAAATTCAGGAGAAAATAGCGTTGTAATACATTCGTGCGTGAATCCTCGATATAATTTGCCTGCACTGCACGATTAATGCTTTGATTTTGATTGAGTGCATCATACACTGATAATTTGACTTCCGCATTATCATCGAAGAAACGCTTTCCAATACCCAAACTGAGGAGAGGAATCGTACGATTCAAATCGCCTTGCAAACCATCATTGATCGTATAATTGAAATCACCCGAAAGCACGAAACCACCGAGGAAAATCCAATTGAATCTGGCGAACATGGTATGAATCGCAAAGTTATTATCCAATTCCTTGCGAATCGAATTCTGAACGATCGTATATGCTGTTCTCCAAGAAATCGAAAAATCAAGATCCGAACTGATATTGCTTACAAGTGCGAGTGATGGAGTGATTGCAAGATTGTCTGCATCATTGCGAAAACCATTGATAAGCGACGGAGTGCGAGAGAAGAAACCACCAAGATTGGAATTCACATTCAATTTGAATCCGCTGAATGGCTCAACCGGAAAAGTATATGTGATGAATGTGCTCGCATTGAATGCGCCGCTGATATTAATCGGTCTCGTGAGTTGTGCGCCATTTCGGAGAAGAATATTGCCGGGAAGCATCGTATCTTTTGTCGCGATAAATGATTCCGTTGAAAGCTTATCGTCAATCAGCGTCAATGATGCCATCGTGAAAAATGCGCGACCGCTCATCATGGAAAATGTTCCATAATTTCCGCGAATCTCATGATTCATTTCTTGCACCAATGCGGAATTACCCGCATTCAAACGAACGGGATCGGTATTGTCAACTACATCCTGCAATTGTGAAAGCGATGGTTGTTGTGTAGAAACGCGATAGCTAAGTCTTGCATTGCTTGACATTCCATCGCGCATCTGATAGGAAAGATTCGGGAGCACATTGTAGAATGTTTTTGTGGAATTGAATGCTGTCGGGAATGATTGATCCACTGTCAATTGCGCGATTTGATAATCCACGCCAAGCGAGAGATTCGAAGATTGGGAGAGATTATACTTATACATCAAACCTGGTCTTTGTGTTGCATAAGTGGTAAGTGCATTGTTTGACAGGAGGGAATTCAGTGCTGAATATTCTCCCGTAATCACATTATAATCAAAAATCTTTTTATCATTCGTGCTTTGATTGATTGCATAGTTATAACTCAATTGCAATTGACCATCCTTATGGAGATTCTCCGTGAAGGAAAGATTCGTCGAAGCATTGTATCCATCACCTTCAGTCGGCATGTCCTGTCTCAATGTATCTGAT